>NZ_DJTK01000055.1:105136-107635 GCF_002438225.1 Pseudomonas sp. UBA6310
TCCCCGTCGACCACCTCCACCGGATAGCGCTTCAGGCCATCGAGGGCCGGCGGCTCGCAGAGGCTGCCGTCGGCCACGGCGAAGGCGGCCTTGTGCCAGGGACAGGTCAGCCGGCCGTTGCACACCGCGCCCTGGTCCAGCGGCGCGCCGGCATGCGGGCACTCGGCCTGGTAGGCGTGCACCGTCTCG
This sequence comes from Pseudomonas sp. UBA6310, assembly GCF_002438225.1. NCBI lineage: Bacteria > Pseudomonadati > Pseudomonadota > Gammaproteobacteria > Pseudomonadales > Pseudomonadaceae > Pseudomonas > Pseudomonas sp. UBA6310. The sequence goes on from NZ_DJTK01000055.1 coordinate 105,326, forward strand.
CCGGTGCGCAGCAGGAGGACCTTGGTTTCGCCGATTTCGACGCGTGTGCCTCGGTCCTCGCGCAGGTCGGCGAGGCGGGCGACGGGATGGAGCGACATGGGCTTCCCCTCGACGGGCGTTCTCATCAGGTATGCCTGTTTGGAGTCCGCCCGCGTCGGAGGGGTTCAGTGCCGCCGATGCCGCGCCGCGTTCGGCGGGTCGGCGTGAACCAGCACCTCGGCGCGCGGAAACTCCTGGCGGATCGCCGCTTCGGCCTGGTCGCAGAGCGCATGGCCTTCGTCCAGCGACAGCCCGCCGGGCAGCTCCAGGTGCAACTGGACGAACCAGTGGGTGCCCGACATCCGCGTGCGCAGGTCGTGGGTGCCGAGCACGCCGGGCACCGCGCAGGCCAGCTCGTGCATGCGCTGGCTGATCTCGACCGGCAGTTCCTCGTCCATCAGCACCGAACAGGCGCCGCGGATGATGCTCGTGGCGCTGTAGAGGATGTACGCGGCGATGCCCAGCCCGAACAGCGCATCCGCCCGGTGCAGGCCGGCCTGGGCGAGTAGCAGCGCGGCGAGGATGCTGCCGTTGAGCAACAGGTCGGAGCGGTAGTGCAGGGCGTCGGCGGTGATCGCGGTGGAGCCGGTGACCTCCACCACGTGCCGCTGGAAGCGCAGCAGGGCGAGCGTCGCCAGCAGCGACACGACGATCACCGCCAGCCCCGCCCCGGTGGCTTCCAGCGGATGGGGATCGGCGAGGCGCTGGACGCCCTGATAGCCGACGAAGAGCGCGCTGGCACCGATGAACACGCCCTGGCCGAGCCCGGCCAGCGCCTCGGCCTTGCCGTGGCCGTAGCGGTGGTTGTCGTCCGCCGGACGCAGCGCATAGGCGACGGCGAGCAGGTTGAGCAGCGAGGCGGCGCCGTCGAGCAGCGAGTCGGTGAGCCCGGCGAGCAGGCTCACCGAACCGCTGAACCACCAGGCGACGGCCTTGGCGAGGGCCAGCGACAGCGCCACGGCGAGCGCGGCGCGGGTCGCCAGGCGCATCAGCCGGGCATGGCGTGGGTCGATGATCATCGGCGTTCGGTCGGCAGGGCGGCCCGTCGCCGCGCGGCTCGCTGCGGCATCAGACGGCTGGGCGCAGGCCGTAGGCGGCCAGTTGCTCGAGGCTGCCGCTGTGCTGGATCAGCCGCGGGTCGTCGAGCGGCAGCGTGCGGCCGGTTTCGCGGGCGATGATCGCCTTGAGCTTCTGCTTGTCGACGCTGCCGTCGGCGCTGATCGCGTCCTGCAGTTTTTCCGGCGCCACCGAGTAGTGCTCGTTCGGTGCCAGGTAGATCGCGCCGGTGGCGAAATCGATGCCGAAGGCGATCAGCCCGGGGATCACGTAGAAGAGGATGCCGACGGCGTCGAGTGCGGCGACCAGTGGATCGATCCGGCCTTCGATCTGGCCACGGCGGTCGGGGAAGAACAGGGTGCCGCAGGCGCTGAGCTGGGTGAGCAGGGTGACGGCGAGAGCGCCGCCGATGATGCGGTTACGCATGAGCATGAAGGACCTCCAGGGAAAGCAGTGCGCCACTATATCAAGCGCCAGGGGGCGTTTTCCGCAGGCCGTACAAAGGTTTTTCTGCAACCTGTGTCGCCCCCTGTGAGACCGCGGCGGCGCGCCGGCGTTTCTTCGCCGGTGGACGAACCCACGGCCGCGCCGCTTACCCGCGCGGCGCGCTTATAATCCGCTCCCCCCGTTTCGGAGCCGCCATGCACGCCCTGCCCATCGATGCCGTTCTGCCCGCCCTGCGCGAGGCGCTGAGCCAGCGCCACGAAGCCGTGCTGGAGGCACCACCCGGCGCCGGCAAGACCACCCGCGTGCCGCTGGCGTTGCTCGGCGAAGCCTGGCTCGCCGGGCAGACCATCCTGATGCTCGAACCGCGTCGCCTGGCGGCGCGCGCGGCGGCCGAGCGGCTGGCCGCCGAGCTGGGCGAAGTGGTCGGCGAAACCGTCGGCTACCGCATCCGCCTGGAGACGAAGGTCGGTCCGCGCACCCGCATCGAAGTGGTCACCGAAGGCATCCTCGCGCGGCGCCTGCAGGACGATCCGGCGCTGGAGGGCGTCGGCCTGGTGATCTTCGACGAATTCCACGTTTTGCCATTTGCACCGAAATATTACTGATTTTGTCAAAATCAGAGTGCTCTATCTCCCTAAGCACTGCCCCGCACGCCCACGTCTGATCAACGCCAATGTTTAGCCCAAAGACAAGATTTCCCTGATAGCTCAGTGCATCCAACTGCTCACTTTGATCATCATGGTCAAGTTGAATCGCCCCGGGTTTCGT
>NZ_DJTK01000011.1:0-61887 GCF_002438225.1 Pseudomonas sp. UBA6310
CGGCGCCGCGGATTTCCAGGTCATGGGTCGCCAGGACGAAGCCGGCGCCGAGGTCCTGGGCGTTGGCGATGGCTTCGAGGCGCTTCTGCGCATCGTCGGTCATCTGCTTGCGCGGCGGCGTGAGCAGATAGGCGTAGGCCTGGTGATGGCTGCGCCCGACGCGCCCGCGCAACTGGTGCAGCTGGGCCAGGCCGAACTTGTCGGCGCGCTCGATGATGATGGTGTTGGCATTGGGCACGTCGATGCCGGTCTCGATGATGGTCGAGGCCACCAGCACGTTGAAGCGCTTGTGATAGAAGTCGCCCATCACCTGTTCCAGCTCGCGCTCGTGCATCTGCCCGTGGCCGATGCCGATGCGCGCCTCGGGCACCAGTTCGGCCAGGTCGGCGGCGCACTTCTCGATGGTCTTCACGTCGTTGTGCAGGTAGTAGACCTGGCCGCCACGCAGCAGCTCGCGCAGCAGCGCTTCCTTGATCGTCGGCTTGTTCTGCTCCATGACGAAGGTCCGCACCGAGAGCCGGCGCGCGGGCGGCGTGGCGATGATCGACAGGTCGCGCATCCCGGCCACCGCCATATTCAGCGTGCGCGGGATCGGCGTGGCGGTGAGGGTGAGGATGTCCACCTCGCTGCGCAGCGCCTTGAGCTGTTCCTTCTGGCGGACGCCGAAACGGTGTTCCTCGTCGATGATCACTAGGCCGAGGTTCTTGAACTTGACGTCCTCGGACAGCAGCTTGTGCGTGCCAATGACGATGTCCACCTGGCCTTCGCCCAACTGCTGCACGGCCTCGCCGACCTCCTTGGCCGACTTGAAGCGGCTCATCACCTCGACCTTCACCGGCCAGTCGGCGAAGCGGTCGCGGAAGCTGTTGTAGTGCTGCTGGGCGAGCAGGGTGGTGGGCACCAGAACCGCCACCTGACGGCCGCTGTGCACGGCGATGAAGGCGGCGCGCATGGCCACTTCGGTCTTGCCGAAGCCGACGTCGCCACAGACCAGTCGATCCATCGGCTTGGGCGCCAGCATGTCCTCGCGCACCGCCTCGATGGCAGTCTGCTGGTCGGGCGTCTCCTCGAAGGGGAAGCCGGCGCTGAAGGTTTCGTAATCCATCTTCGGATCGTCGAATGCGTAACCTTCGCGGGCGGCGCGGCGGGCATAGATGTCGAGCAGTTCGGCAGCAACGTCGCGGACCTGCTCGGCGGCCTTGCGCTTGGCCTTCTGCCAGGTTTCCGAACCGAGCCGGTGCAACGGCGCCAGGGCATCGTCGCTGCCGGTGTAGCGGGCGATCAAGTGCAGGCTGGCGACCGGCACGTAGAGCTTGGCTTCCTCGGCGTACTGCAGGGCGAGGAATTCCGCGGCCTGGCCCTCAATCTCCAGGGTGATCAGGCCGAGGTAGCGGCCGACGCCGTGGTCGATGTGCACGACCGGCGCACCCTCGCGCAGTTCGGTGAGGTTCTTGATGACGTTGTCGCCATCGTGCTGCCGCTTGTCGCGGCGCCGGCGCTGCATGATCCGCTGGCCGAACAGCGGGCTTTCGGCGACCAGCGCGAGCGCCGGCGTCTCCAGCAGCAGGCCTTCGTCCAGCGGCGCGATGGCGATCGCCAGGCGCTCCTCGCCGGCGACGAAATCGGCCCAGCCCTCGACCTGCTGCGGTTTCAGCTTGAGCCGCGCGAGCAGCTCCAGCAGCACCTCGCGGCGCCCGGCGGTCTCGGCGGTGAACAGCACGCGGCCGGAGAATTCGTCGAGGAAGCGCCGCAACGCGCCCAGCGGCTCGCTGGCCTTGGCCTCGATGGCCAGGTCGGGCAGGGCGGATGCGGGGAAGCGCTCGCGGCCGACACCGGTTTCCAGGTCCTGCTGGCCGGCGACCACCCGCGGCCAGTTCTTCAGGCGGGCGAAGCAATCCTCCACCGGCAGAAATACGTCGGCCGGCGGCAGCAACGGGCGCTCCGGGTCGACGCGGCGGTCCTCGTAGCGGTTGCGCACGTCGTTCCAGAACTGCTCGGCGGCCTGCTCGATGCCCGGCAGCGAGAACACCTGGGTGTCCTGCGGCAGGTAGTCGAACAGCGTCGCGGTTTCCTCGAAGAACAGCGGGATGTAGTACTCGATGCCGGCCGGGGTGATGCCGCTGGCCAGGTCCTGATAGATCGGGCAGCGGCGGAAGTCGACGTCGAAGCGCTCGCGGAAGCGACCGCGGAAGTCGGTCACCGCCTTCTTGTCCAGCGGGAATTCGCGCGCCGGCAGCAGGCGGATCGACTCGACCTTGTCGATCGAGCGCTGGGTCTCCGGATCGAAGGTACGCAGCGTCTCGATCTCGTCGTCGAACAGGTCGATGCGGTAGGGCAGCGAGCTGCCCATCGGAAACAGGTCGATCAGCGCGCCGCGCACGGTGAACTCGCCGTGCTCGTAGACGGTGTCGACGTAGCGATAGCCGGCGGCTTCGAGGCGCGCGCGCAGCATCTCGACGTCGAGCTTCTGGCCGACGTCCATCACCAGGCTGGTGCCGAGCAGGAAGCGCGTGGGCGCGAGCCGATGTAGGGCCGTGGTGATCGGTACTACCAGGACGCCGTGCTGCAACTCGGGCAGGCGATAGAGCGCGGCGATGCGCTGGGAAATGATGTCCTGGTGCGGCGAGAACAGGTCGTAGGGCAGGGTTTCCCAGTCGGGAAAGTGCAGCACCGGCAGTTGCGGGGCGAAGAAGCGCAGTTCCTCCTGCAGGCGTTCGGCGCTCTGGCTGTCGTTCGTCAGCAGCAGGGTGAAACGTTTGGCGGCGCTGGCGGCCTCGGCGATGGCCAGGGAGAGCGCGGCACCAGGCAGGTTGCCCCAGTACTGCTTGCCGGCGGCGGACGGGAGAAGCGGGAGGCGCAATACAGGCACGTGGGGTCTTGGCTCCGGAGAGAAAGTTGAGCGCAGGGATTGTAACTATCCGGGGCGACGGCTGTCAGTGTCATGGTCGCTGCGATTGCCGGCCGATCTGAGCGTCGGCATAATGTAGCCCCTTTTTACAGCCCCTACATATGGAAGGTACTGCCCGTGAATCAGAAGCCCGACCAGTGTCTTGGTGAATGGATCGATCGTGAGGCTCTTGCGGAAACCATGATTCCGCTGATCGGCCAGCTCTACCGCAACAACAATGTGGTGATCTCCATCTATGGCCGCAGCCTGATCAACCGTTCGGTCATCGAGATCCTCAAGGCGCATCGCTTCACGCGCCACCGCCAGGCAGACGAGACCGAACTCTCGGTCCATGACACCTTCCCGATCCTGAAGACCATGAGCGAGCTCAAGCTGGGCGCCGCTTCGGTCGATCTGGGCAAGATGGCCGCGAAATTCAAGGACGGCAAAGGCGACCGCAGCGTCGAGCAGTTCGTCCGCGAAGAACTCGCCGATGTCATCGGCAAGCAGAACGAAACCCCGCACAAGGGCAAGGACGTGGTCCTCTACGGCTTCGGCCGCATCGGTCGTCTGCTGGCACGCATCCTGGTCGAGAAGACTGGCGGCGGCGAAGGCCTGCGCCTGCGCGCCATCGTCGTTCGCAAGGGCGCCGAAAACGACCTCGCCAAGCGCGCCAGCCTGCTGCGCCGCGACTCCGTGCACGGCTCGTTCTACGGCACCATCATCGTCGACGAAGAGAACAACACGCTCAACGTCAACGGCAACCTGATCAAGGTGATCTACTCCAACGATCCCTCGACCGTCGACTACACCGCCTATGGCATCCAGGACGCGCTGCTGGTCGACAACACCGGCAAATGGCGCGATGCCGAAGGCCTGTCCCAGCACCTCAAGTGCCCGGGCGTGGACCGCGTGGTGCTCACCGCACCAGGCAAAGGCAAGCTGAAGAACGTCGTCCATGGCATCAACCATGGCCAGATCACCGACGAAGACAAGATCGTCTCCGCGGCGTCCTGCACCACCAACGCCATCGTGCCGGTGCTCAAGGCGGTCAACGACAAGTTCGGCATCGTCAACGGCCACGTCGAAACGGTTCACTCGTACACCAACGACCAGAACCTGATCGACAACTTCCACAAGGGCAACCGCCGTGGTCGCAGCGCCGCGCTGAACATGGTGATCACCGAGACCGGCGCCGCCACCGCTGCGGCCAAGGCGCTGCCGGAACTCGCTGGCAAGCTGACCGGCAACGCGATCCGCGTGCCGACGCCGAACGTCTCCATGGCGATCCTCAACCTGAACCTGGAGAAGGGCACCAGCCGCGAAGAGATGAACGAGTACCTGCGCTACATGGCGCTGTATTCGGATCTGCACAACCAGATCGACTTCGTCAATTCGCCGGAAGTGGTTTCCACCGACTTCGTCGGTTCGCGCTACGCCGGCGTGGTCGATGCCGAAGCCACCATCTGCAGCGACAACCGTGTCGTCCTGTACGTCTGGTACGACAACGAGTTCGGCTACAGCTGCCAGGTCGTTCGCGTGATGGAAGACATTGCCGGGGTCAACCCGCCGGCGTTCCCGCGCTGATACAGCACCTTGCCTGATACAAAACGGGAGCCTTGGCTCCCGTTTTGCATTTGGTGCAGCCGGAATGGCCTCCGGCGCCGTTTTTCGCCCTCGCTGGCACGCGCAAAAGTATCATTCGGTGGCTTTTGTAGCATTTCTTCCCCGCATCTTTGTTAGAGCGAAGCTATCATCGAGCGCTTTTTTACTGCGGAAACTCAATTGGGGTGATCGCCCATCAGGAGTTCGCCGTGCTCTAGAGCATGCGCCGAGATGCGTGTAATACTTTGAAAAAAATGGAATTCAGGCCTCCCATGATTACGATAAAGAAAGGGTTGGAGCTGCCTATCAGTGGCGCGCCAGCACAGCGCATCGAGCCTGCCAGGCCGATACGCAGTGTCGCGGTGATAGGTCCGGACTATCACGGTATGAAGCCAAGCATGGCTGTTCAGGTAGGGGACCGGGTTCAACTCGGCCAGGTCCTGTTTTCGGACAAGGCGTCGCCTGGCGTGAGCTTCACCGCCCCGGCAGCCGGTGTGGTCAGCGCCATCCATCGTGGTGAGAAGCGCGTTCTTCAGTCGGTGGTGATCGACGTCGACGGCGACGACGCAGTGCGGTTCGAGGCCTGTCCGGCGGAGCGGCTCGGGCAGCTGGAGTCCGCCGAGGTGCGTCGCCTCCTGCAGCGGTCCGGTTTGTGGACGGCATTGCGAACTCGCCCGTACAGCAAGGTGCCGGCAGTCGACGCGACGCCGCACTCGATCTTCGTCACTGCCATCGACACCCATCCGCTGGCTGCTGACCCGCTGCTGGTGATCGGCGAGCAGCCCGAGGCGTTCGCCAATGGTCTGACCGTTCTGACCCGTCTCGCCGGCGTCCATCTGTGCAAACGTCCGGGTGCCGAGTTGCCCGGCGAGAGCCTGCCCGGCGTGCGTGGAGAGGCGTTCGCCGGTCCGCACCCGGCCGGACTGGCCGGCACGCATATCCACTTCCTCGACCCGGTGAGCAGTACGAAGAGCGTCTGGAGTCTGGGCTATCAGGACGTCATTGCCATCGGCAAGCTGTTCGTCGAGGGCCGCCTGTGGACGGAGCGCGTGGTGGCGCTGGGCGGGCCTGCCGTGGAGCAGCCGCGGTTGCTGCGGACCCGCCTGGGCGCAAACCTCGACGAGCTGACCGCTGGCGAGCTGCTTCCTGGTGTCAGCCGGGTGATCTCCGGTTCGGTGTTTGGCGGGCGCACGGCCCACGGCGCCTTCGCCTTTCTCGGCCGCTATCACCAGCAGATCAGTTGCCTGGCCGAAGGGCATCAGCGCGAGCTGCTGCATTACCTGCGTCCGGGCCGTGATCGCCATTCGGTGTTGAATATGTTCGTTTCGCGGTTGTTCAAGAGTGGCAAATTCACGTTCACCACTTCGACCAACGGTAGCGCGCGGGCGATGGTGCCGGTAGGCAACTACGAACAGGTGATGCCGCTGGACATCCTCGCGACCCAGTTGCTGCGTTCGTTGATCGTCGGTGATACCGAGATGGCACAGAAGCTTGGCTGCCTGGAGCTGGACGAGGAAGACCTGGCCCTGTGCAGCTACGTCTGCGCCGGCAAGTACGAGTACGGCCCGATTCTGCGGGATAATCTGGCACGCATCGAGAAGGAGGGCTGACCTCATGGGTATCCGCGCATTCCTCGACAAGATCGAGCACAACTTCGAAAAAGGCGGCAAGTACGAGAAGTGGTACGCGCTCTATGAAGCGGTCGACACATTCTTCTACAGCCCGGCCAGCGTTACCCGTGGCACGTCCCACGTGCGCGACGGCATCGACCTCAAGCGCATGATGATCATCGTCTGGGCCTGCACCTTCCCGGCGATGCTGTTCGGCATGTGGAACCTCGGCTTCCAGGCCAACCGCATCTACGCCGCCAGCCCTGAGCTGCTCGCCGCCCAGGAGGGCTGGCGTTTCGGCCTGATCGGCAGCCTGGCTGGCTTCGACCCCGCCAGCCTGTGGGACAACATCATCCAGGGCGCGGTGTATTTCCTGCCGATTTACGCGGTGACCTTCATCGTTGGCGGCTTCTGGGAGGTGCTGTTCGCCTCGATGCGTGGCCATGAGGTCAATGAAGGGTTCTTCGTCACCTCGATCCTGTTCGCGCTGATCCTGCCGCCGAGCATTCCGCTCTGGCAGGTGGCGCTGGGCATCAGCTTCGGTGTGGTGCTGGGCAAGGAGGTGTTCGGCGGCACCGGCAAGAACTTCCTGAACCCGGCCCTGACGGGGCGTGCCTTTCTGTTCTTCGCCTATCCGGCGCAGATGTCCGGGGATGCGGTGTGGACGGCGGTGGACGGCTTCGCCGGGGCCACGGCGCTGAGCCAGGCGGCGAGCGGTGGAGTCGAGCAATTCGCTGGCAACCTGTCCTGGAGCGATGCCTTCCTCGGCTTCATGCAGGGTTCGATCGGCGAGACCAGCACCCTGGCGATCCTCATCGGCGGCGCGGTGCTGTTGATCACGCGCATCGCCGCCTGGCGTATCGTCGCCGGCGTGATGATCGGGATGATTGCCACCAGTCTGCTGTTCAACGCCATCGGTTCGGCGACCAACCCGATGTTCGCCATGCCCTGGTACTGGCATCTGGTGATCGGCGGTTTCGCCTTCGGCATGATCTTCATGGCGACCGACCCGGTTTCGGCGTCCATGACCAACACCGGCAAGTGGATCTTCGGCGCGGTGATCGGCCTGATGGTGGTGCTGATTCGCGTGGTCAACCCGGCCTTCCCCGAAGGCATGATGCTGGCGATCCTGTTCGCCAACCTGTGTGCGCCGCTGATCGACCACTTCGTCGTGCAGGCCAACATCAAGCGGAGGCTGGCACGTAATGTCTAGTCAGAAGGAATCTACGCTGCGGACACTGCTCGTGGCGGTGCTGGTGTGCCTCGTCTGCTCGGTGTTCGTCGCTGGCGCAGCGGTGGCGCTGCGCCCGACCCAGGTGGAAAACCGCCAGCTAGACAAGCAGCGCAGCATCCTTGCCATCGCCGGGCTTGGCCGGGCGGGCATGTCGGCTAATGAGGTCAAGGCGCTGTTCGCCGAGCGTATCCGCCCACGGGTGGTGGATCTGGAAACCGGGCACTTCACCGACGAGAAGGACCCTGCCACCTACGATCCGCTGAAGGCAGCGAAGGACCCGCAGGAATCCGAGGCGCTGGAAGGCGCGGCGGACATCGCTTCGATCAAGCGGCGGGAGCGCTACAGCACCGTGTACCTGGTGGAAGACGGGGGCAAGCTGAACACGCTGGTGCTGCCGGTGCGCGGTTATGGCCTGTGGTCGACGCTGTATGGCTTCATGGCGGTCAAGGGCGATCTCGATACGCTGGTGGGCCTCGGTTTCTATCAGCATGGCGAAACGCCGGGCCTCGGCGGGGAGGTGGACAACCCGAAATGGCGTGCCCAATGGACGGGCAAGACACTCTACGACGAGGACGGCAAGCTGGCCATCCAGGTCATCAAAGGCGGCGTGGACCCGCAGAGTCCCAATGCCACTCACCAAGTCGACGCTCTTGCCGGCGCAACCCTGACCAGCAACGGGGTGAACAACCTCGTACATTTCTGGCTCGGCAAGAACGGGTTCGGCCCATTCATCACCAACCTTAAAGCCGGGGAGGCCTGATCGTGGCGCAGCCGACAATAAAAGAAGTCCTGCTTAATCCCGTCTTCAACAACAACCCGATCGGCCTGCAGATCCTCGGTATCTGCTCGGCTCTGGCGGTCACCTCGAACCTGAAGACGGCGTTGGTAATGTCCGTCGCATTGACGCTTGTGACCGGTTTTTCCAACCTGTTCATCTCGATGATCCGCCGTCAGATTCCCAGTTCGATCCGCATGATCGTGCAGATGGTGATCATCGCCTCGCTGGTGATCGTGGTCGACCAGGTCCTCAAGGCCTATGCCTTCAGCCTGGCCAAGCAGCTTTCGGTGTTCGTCGGGCTGATCATTACCAACTGCATCGTGATGGGCCGCGCCGAAGCCTTCGCCATGGCCAACCCGCCGCTGCTGTCGTTCTTCGACGGCATCGGTAACGGCCTGGGCTACAGCGCGATGCTCATCGTGCTAGGCGTCGTTCGTGAGCTGTTCGGCGCCGGCAAGCTGCTCGGTATCGAGATCATCCCGCTGGTCAAGGACGGCGGCTGGTATCAGCCCAACGGCCTGCTGCTGCTACCGCCGTCGGCGTTCTTCCTGATCGGGCTGATCATCTGGGCGCTGCGTAGCTGGAAGAAGGAACAGCGCGAGGCGCCGAGCTACCGCATCGCGCCGCAGGTTTCCCGCGAGGAGGCATACTGATGGAACATTACGTCAGCCTGCTGGTGCGTTCGATCTTCGTCGAGAACATGGCACTGGCCTTCTTTCTCGGCATGTGCACCTTCATCGCCATCTCGAAGAAAGTGGAAACCGCCATCGGCCTGGGTATCGCCGTGGTGCTGGTGCAGACCATCACCGTGCCGGCGAACAACCTGATCTACACCTATCTGCTCAAGGATGGCGCGCTTGCCTGGGCCGGGCTCCCGGAGGTGGACCTCAGCTTCCTCGGGTTGCTCAGCTACATCGGCGTGATCGCCGCCATCGTGCAGATCCTCGAGATGCTCCTGGACAAGTACGTGCCCTCGCTCTACAACGCGCTCGGCGTGTTCCTGCCGCTGATCACGGTGAACTGCGCGATCATGGCCGGCTCGCTGTTCATGGTCGAACGTGACTACAACCTCGCCGAAAGCACCGTCTACGGCGTGGGCTCCGGGTTGTCGTGGGCGCTCGCCATCGCGCTGCTCGCCGGTATCCGCGAGAAGCTCAAGTACAGCGATGTGCCGGAGGGGTTGCAGGGGCTGGGTATCACCTTCATCACCATCGGCCTGATGTCGCTGGGTTTCATGTCGTTCTCCGGCGTGCAGCTGTAACGGAAGGGACGCACAGATGAATTACGAGATTTTCCTCGCCATCGGCATGTTCACCGCCATCGTCCTGTCGCTGGTGGCGGTGATCCTGATGGCCCGTGCCAAGCTGGTGTCCAGCGGCGACGTCAGCATCCAGATCAACGGCGAGCGCACCATCACCGTGCCGGCCGGCGGAAAGCTGCTGCAGACCCTGGCGGCGAACAATATCTTCCTCTCGTCGGCCTGTGGCGGCGGCGGCACCTGTGCCCAGTGCAAGTGCATCGTCGAGTCCGGCGGTGGCGAGATGCTGCCCACCGAGGAGTCGCATTTCTCCAAGCGCCAGGCCCGAGAAGGCTGGCGCCTGTCGTGCCAGACGCCCGTCAAGCAGGACATGAGCATCGAGGTCTCGGAAGAGGTCTTCGGCGTGAAGAAGTGGGAGTGCACCGTCGAGTCCAATCCCAACGTCGCCACCTTCATCAAGGAACTGACCTTGCGCCTGCCCGAGGGCGAGAGCGTCGACTTCCGCGCCGGCGGCTACGTGCAACTGGAGTGTCCGCCGCACGAGGTTTCCTACACGGACTTCGACGTTCAGCCGGAATATCGCGGCGACTGGGATCGCTTCAACCAGTGGCAGCACGTGTCGAGGGTCGAGGAACCGGTGATCCGCGCCTATTCCATGGCCAACTACCCGGACGAGAAGGGCATCGTCAAGTTCAACATCCGTATCGCTTCTCCGCCTCCAGGCAAGCAGGGCATTGCTCCGGGGCAGATGTCGTCCTGGGTGTTCAACCTCAAGCCGGGCGACAAGGTCACGGTCTACGGGCCCTTCGGCGAGTTCTTCGCCAAGGACACCGAGGCCGAGATGGTCTTCATCGGCGGTGGTGCCGGCATGGCGCCGATGCGTTCGCACATCTTCGACCAGCTCAAGCGCTTGGGCAGCAAGCGCAAGATCAGCTTCTGGTACGGCGCGCGCTCGCTACGCGAGGCGTTCTACGTGGAGGAGTACGACCGGCTGCAGGAGGAGAATGAGAACTTCACCTGGCACCTGGCGCTTTCCGATCCGCAGCCCGAGGATAACTGGAGTGGCTACACCGGCTTCATCCACAACGTGCTGTACGAGCAGTACCTCAAGGACCATCCGGCCCCCGAGGACTGCGAGTTCTATATGTGCGGCCCGCCGATGATGAACGCCGCGGTGATCAAGATGCTGACCGAGCTGGGTGTCGAGCGCGAGAACATCCTGCTGGACGACTTCGGTGGCTAGATCGCCGCTGCGTCTGGCCGTTCTGCTGGTGCTGAGCACGGCGCTCGCCGGCTGTGGCGACTCGCTGGAGAGTTTCGGCGGGCCGACCATGGGCAGCACCTACTCGGTGAAGTACGTGCGCGGCAGCGGCATGCCCTCGGTGCAGGAGTTGCAGCCGCAGGTCGAAACCATCCTCGCCGACGTCGATCGGCACATGTCGACCTACCGTGACGACTCGGACATCGAGCGGTTCAACGATGCACCGGCTGGCACCTGCCAGAAGATGCCGGACGACGTACTCCAATTGGTGCGCTTTGGCGAGACGCTGTCCCAAGCCAGCGACGGTGCCTTCGACCTGACCGTGGAGCCCTTGCTCAACCTGTGGGGGTTCGGCCCGCGGGCGAAGGGTGACCGGGTGCCGAGCGCCGATGAGCTGCAGGCGGTGCGTGCGCAGTTCGGCCACCAGCGGCTGAGCATCCGGGATGACCGGTTGTGCAAGGACGGCCCGATCCAGGTCGACTTCAATAGCATCGCCGCCGGTTATGCGGTGGACCGTATCGCCGCGCGGTTGCAGCAGCTTGGTGTGAAGAGTTACCTGGTGGAGGCCACCGGCGAACTCAAGGCGGTTGGTCGCAAACCTGACGGCTCGCCCTGGCGCATCGCGATCGAGGCGCCGCAGACCGATGCCCGGGTCGCGCAGAAGATCCTTGCGCTGGATGGTTACGGCGTTTCCACCTCCGGGGACTACCGCAACTACTTCGAACAGGACGGCCAGCGCTACTCGCACACCATGGACCCCCGCAGCGCGGCACCGATTCGCCATTCGCTGGCCGCGGTGACCGTCATCGACCGTGCAGCATTGCGTGCCGACGGCTTGTCTACCCTGCTCATGGTGCTCGGTCCCGAAGCCGGCGCCGCTTTCGCCGAGCGCGAGCAGATCGCCGCGTTCTTCGTGACTCACCAGGGTGACGGCTTCGTTACTCATAGCAGCTCCGCCTTCGATCGTTTGCTGGTGGAGCAGGGGGACGAACCATGATCTGGCTCGCTGCATTCACTGTCATGTTGCTGGTCGTGGGCGGTATGGCGATCGGCGTGATGGCCGGGCGCAAGCCGCTCGCAGGCTCCTGCGGCGGCATCGCCGCGCTAGGTATCGAGAAAGAGTGTTCGATCTGTGGCGGTGACCGGCAGATCTGCGAAGAGGTCAACCGCGGTGCCGACGATGTAGTGGACGCGAAGCTCGCCTACGACGCCACCAAGCGCTAATGTGCTGCGCGAATCGATTCGCCTACGTTCCAGCCTGACGCTCGTGAACCTGCTGCCAGCGGGCATGCGATGTGGTCGCCGGGGGAGCGGGCATCGAAAGAAGCGGTAGCCCCTGGCGCCGCGACCCTGTCGGGAGGCGTGACGCGTTCCGACTCGTTCAAGGAGTAAATATGGCGGTCTACAGCTACGACGTGGTGGTACTGGGTTCCGGCCCCGCGGGTGAAGGCGCGGCGATGAACGCTTCGAAGGCAGGGCGCAAGGTCGCGGTGATCGATGATCGTCCCCTGGTCGGCGGCAACTGTACCCACCTCGGCACCATACCCTCCAAGGCGCTGCGTCACTCCGTCCGGCAGATCATGCAGTTCAATACCAACCCGATCTTTCGCCAGATCGGCGAACCGCGCTGGTTCTCTTTCCCCGATGTGCTCAAGGACGCCGAGCGCGTCATCGCCAAGCAGGTCGCCTCGCGCACCGGCTACTACGCGCGCAACCGCATCGACACCTTCTTCGGCACCGCCAGCTTCGCCGACGAGCAGACCGTCGAAGTGGTCTGCCTGAACGGCGTGGTGGAAAGGCTGGTGGCCAAGCAGATCGTCATCGCCACCGGCTCGCGACCCTATCGTCCGGTGGACATCGACTTCAGCCACCCGCGGGTCTACGACAGCGACACCATCCTGCAACTGAACCATACGCCGCGGCGGTTGATCATCTACGGCGCCGGGGTGATCGGCAGCGAATACGCCTCGATCTTCAGCGGGCTTGGCGTGCTGGTCGACCTGATCGACAACCGCGACCAGTTGCTCAGCTTCCTCGACGACGAAATCTCCGATGCGCTGAGTTATCACCTGCGCAACAACAACGTGTTGATACGCCATAACGAGGAGTACGAGCGCATCGAGGGGCTGGACAACGGGGTGATCCTGCACCTGAAGTCCGGCAAGAAGATCAAGGCCGACGCCTTGCTCTGGTGCAACGGGCGGACCGGCAACACCGACCGTCTCGGCCTGCAGAACATCGGCGTGAAGGTCAACAGCCGCGGGCAGATCGACGTCGACGAGCACTACCGCACCAGCGCCTCCAACGTCTATGCCGCGGGCGACGTGATCGGCTGGCCGGCGTTGGCCAGCGCCGCCTACGACCAGGGCCGCTCGGCGTCGGGGAGCATCGTCGAAAACGACAGCTGGCGGCATGTCGACGATGTGCCGACCGGCATCTACACGATTCCGGAGATCAGCTCGCTGGGTAAGACGGAGCGTGAGTTGACCCAGGCGAAGATTCCCTACGAGGTCGGCAAGGCCTTCTTCAAGGGCATGGCGCGCGCGCAGATCGCCGTCGAGCCGGTGGGCATGCTGAAGATTCTCTTCCACCGCGAGACGCTGGCGATCCTCGGCGTGCACTGCTTCGGTTATCAGGCCTCGGAAATCGTCCACATCGGCCAGGCGATCATGAACCAGCAGGGCGAGGCGAACACCCTGAAGTACTTCGTCAACACCACCTTCAACTACCCGACCATGGCCGAAGCCTACCGGGTCGCGGCGTTCGACGGGCTCAACCGGCTTTTTTGAGCAACTCCGGCCGGTGGCCTGAGCCGGCCGGGGAGAATCCCTTCGGCGACTCCCGCACGTGGCAATGGCCGAATCGGGAAAGTTTCTGAACAGGCCGAGAGAACCGATCCGCGAGGATCGGTTTTTTTATGGCCGGGGGATGGGGTCTTTAGGGGGGGCTGGTGGGCTGAAGCCCACCCTACGGCGTACCCCCTGTAGGGTGGGCTTCAGCCCACCACTCGTAATCAACGCTGCAGCGTCGAAACCGCCGTGCCCGGGAAGTCGGTGATGATGCTGTCGACGCCGAAGTCGGCGAGACGGCGCATCAGGGCCGGTTCGTTCACCGTCCATACCGAGACGTGCAGGCCTTGTTTCTGCGCCTTCTGCAGCCGCTCGGGGGTACACAGCGTCCAGTTCAGCGCGAGCAGGCTGCAGCCATGCTGCTTGGCGACTTTCAGCGGATCGAGCCAGTTGTACTCGGCCACCAGGCCGCGGGAGATTTCCGGCGTCAGGCGGTTGAGGGCGCGCAACACTTCGCGTGAGCTGGAGGTGACGGTGACCTTGTCGATCAGGCCATGGCGCGTAGCGAGTTCCTGGATCGCCAGCACGGTACGCGCCGCGCGCACCCGCGAAGCGCTCTTGACCTCCAGCTGCCAGTGCTCGAACGGGCATTTCTCGAACAGCTCGGCCAGTCGCGGAATCGGCGCCGGCTGCAGCCAGCCCGGACCGCCCTGGCGCGCGTCGTAGTCGACCAACTCGTCGGCGTCGTGTTCGACCACCTTGCCGCGGCGGCCGGTGGTGCGTTTCAGGGTCGGGTCGTGGATCACCATCAGCTCGCCGTCGCGCGACAGGTGCAGGTCCAGTTCGCAGCGGCGCACGCCGTGCTCCAGGCATTTCTGGAAGCCGGCGAGGGTGTTCTCGGGGGCTTCGCCCTTGGCGCCGCGATGGCCGTAGATCAGGGTCAAGAGGTCATTCCTTGAGGTTGTGGGGCTGGTGGTGACGGACGCTGTCGATCACCCGGCCGCTTTCGAAGTAAACGGAGAACTCGCGATAGTCCCAGCGGGTGATCGGCGGTCGGCCGACGGCCGGGTGCTCCTCGTCGGCCAGGCCGAAGCGTTCCAGCACGGCGCGTTGCGAATCGCCGCGGGCGGGCAGGGCGAGGTCCGCCCGACCCTGTTCCCCGAGGGGGATTTCGAGGGTCTGGGCACGCAACCCGCCCGCACAGAGCAGGGCGATCAGCAGAAGCGCGCGCTTCATGCGTCGGTACTGGGGCGTTGCAGCGCCTGGCGCCGGTCCAGTGCCTGCTTCTGCAGGATGTGCCGGGCGAGCAACTGGCGCTGGGCTTCGGTGAGCCCTTCGAACTCGGTGCCGATCTCGAATTGCCCGTCGGCCTTTTCCTGGCAATGGATCACTTCGGCGCGCAGCAGCAGGCCAAGCGCCTGGGGCATCAACACCATCTTGATCGCCAGCTGCCTGCCCACCGGGATTTCCCGCGGATTGTCGAAGCCGATGCCGCCCTCGGACAGGCTCACCTGCTTCGGTGAGCCGACGTCACGCAGGAGATTCTGCGCCAGCGCCTGGCCGAGCAGGTCGATGCGCTTGTTGATCACCTTGAGGTAGTTGGCCAGGGTGCGGTCGCGCTCGCCGATGTGGCGCAGCAACTGTTGCGATTCGAAGTCCGCCAGGTGCAGGTCGCTGAGCAGGTTGAACAGCGGCGAGGCGTCGTGCAACGCCTCCCGGGTCTGGGCTTCGGCGCCCGACAGAAGGTGAAATTCCAATGCGATCGTGTCGTCGATACGGTAGTATTCGCGGCGATCATCGGTGTCTGAGGGCGGCATGGCGGTCCCATGGCAGCAGTGATTGGCTGAGTGTAAGGCCGCGCATCGTGCCCTGCTACATCGGCTGTCAAAAGCCGCATTTCGTACCTTGCATTCGCGGCGTACGGGAACCGGACAGGGGAGTGCCGTTGTCACACGGCGCACGCATTCAACATGACGTAACACCTCCAGCCTCTGCACTGCGTCGTTTGCCTGCACACTTCGTCCGCGTTCGTTTCGTCACTTGATGGACGTTCCCTTTCCAGCGAACAAGCCCCCGACATGTTCAGACCCCTGTCAATCTTCATCGGCGCGCGCTACACGCGGGCCAAGCGGCGCAACCATTTCGTTTCCTTCATTTCCCTGACCTCGATGATCGGGCTCGCCCTTGGCGTGCTGGTGATGATCGTGGTGCTGTCGGTGATGAACGGTTTCGACTACGAGATGCGCACCCGCGTGCTCGGCATGGTGCCGCACGCGACCCTCGAATCCCCGCAACCGATTCCCGACTGGCACGCGCTGGCTACGCTCGCGGAGGCCAATCCGCAGGTCGCCGCGGTGGCGCCGTTCACCCAGATGCAGGGCCTGCTGACCAACAACGGCCAGGTGCAGAAGGTGCTGATCGATGCGGTCGACCCGCAGTTCGAGCATCGGGTTTCGATCATCGACCAGTTCTTCCTGCCGGGAAAAGGCAACCTCGACGCCCTGCAGTCGGGCGGCTTCGGCATCGTCATCGGCGATCGCGCGGCGCAGAAGCTCGGTGTCGACATCGGTGACAAGTTGACCTTCGTCGCCCCGGAAGTCGCGGTGACGCCGGCCGGGATGTTCCCGCGGATGAAGCGCTTCACCGTGGTCGGGATCTTCCACGTCGGCGCCGGCGAGCTGGACGGCTACCTGGCGCTGACCCACCTGGACGCCGCCGCGCGCCTCAAGCGCTGGAAACCGGACCAGGTGCAGGGCGTGCGCCTCAAGTTGCACGACCTGTTCCAGGCGCCGCGCGTGGCCTACCAGCTCGCCAACAGGCTCGGCCCGGATTACTACGCTCGCGACTGGACGCGCACCCACGGCAACCTCTACCAGGCCATCGGCATGGAGAAGGCGATGATCGGCCTGTTGCTGTTGCTGATCGTCGCGGTCGCCGCGTTCAACATCATTTCCACGCTGGTGATGGTGGTGACCGACAAGAAGTCGGACATCGCCATCCTGCGCACCCTGGGCGCCACGCCGCGGCAGATCATGGCGATCTTCATGGTCCAGGGCACCGTGATCGGCGTGGTCGGCACGCTGATCGGCGCGGTGCTCGGCATCCTCGCGGCGCTCAACGTCAGCGCGATGATCGCCGGCCTCGAGCGGCTGCTGGGGCACAAATTCCTCAGCGCCGAGGTGTATTTCATCGATTACCTGCCCTCGCGGCTGATGGCCGAGGACGTCGTCCTGGTCTGCTCCGCCGCGCTGGTCCTGAGTTTTCTCGCCACCCTTTATCCGGCCTGGCGTGCCTCGCGCACCCAACCAGCGGAGGCTTTGCGTTATGAGTGATAAGGCAGTCCTGAGTTGCCGCAACCTGGGCAAGCGTTACGAACAGGGCCCGGTGGCGGTCGACGTGCTGGCCGGTGTGCAGCTGGAGCTGCATCCGGGTGAGCGCATCGCCATCGTCGGCACCTCCGGTTCCGGCAAGAGCACGCTGCTCAACCTGCTCGGCGGGCTGGATACGCCGAGCCAGGGCAGCGTCTGGCTGGCCGGCGAGGAACTGTCCGCGCTGAACGAGAAGGCGCGCGGCCTGCTGCGCAACCGCGCGCTGGGCTTCGTCTACCAGTTCCACCACCTGCTGCCGGAGTTCACTGCACTGGAGAACGTCTGCATGCCGCTGCTGATCGGCAAGACCTCCATTGCCGAAGCGCGCCAGCGCTCTACCACGCTGCTCGAGCGCGTCGGCCTCGCCCATCGCCTCGAGCACAAGCCGGCCGAGCTGTCCGGCGGCGAGCGCCAGCGCGTGGCCATCGCCCGGGCGCTGGTCAACAATCCGGCGCTGGTGCTGCTCGACGAGCCCACCGGCAACCTCGACAACCACACCGCCCACGGCATCCAGGAGATGATGCTGGAGCTCAGCCGCTCCTCGCAGACCGCCTTCCTGGTCGTTACCCACGACCTGCAACTGGCGCAGCAGATGGACCGCGTGCTGCGCCTGGAAGACGGCAAGCTGGTGGCCGCCTGATGTTCCGCCCGCTCTCGATCTTCATCGGGCTCCGCTACACGCGGGCCAAGCGCCGCAACCACTTCATCTCGTTCATCTCCTTGACCTCGATGATCGGCCTGGCGCTCGGCGTGCTGGCGATGATCGTGGTGCTCTCGGTGATGAATGGCTTCCAGCAGGAGATGAGTTCGCGGATTCTCGGCATGGTGTCCCACGCCACCTTGTTCGCCGACAAGCCGCTGGACGACTGGAAGGTCGTTGCCGACGCGGCGATGAAGAACCCAGAAGTCACCGGCGCGGTGCCCTTCGCCGAACTCGAGGGGATGATTTCCTTCAAGGGTGCGATGCAGCCGTTGCAGGTCAACGGAATCGATCCGCAGGAAGAACCCAAGGTCTCGATCATCGGCCAGCACATGGTCCAGGGCAGCGTCGACGACCTCAAGGCCGAGCAGTTCGGCGTGGTGCTCGGGGAGATCACCGCGCGCCGTTTCGGCCTGCGCATGGGCGACAAGGTCACCCTGATCGTCCCCGAGCTGAGCAGCGCGCCCGGCGGCATCAGCCCGCGCATGCAGCGGCTCACCGTGGTCGGGCTGTTCAAGGTGGGCGCCGAGCTGGATGGCTCGCTGGCGCTGGTGCACATCGCCGATGCCGGAGAAATCCAGCGCCTGCAGCCGGGCCAGGTGCAGAGCGTGCGGCTGGCGCTGAAGGACCTCTACCGCGCGCCCGAGGTGTCCACTGCGATCGCCGGCGGCCTGGGCCAGGGCTACCGCGCCGACGACTGGACCCACACCCAGGGCAGCCTGTTCAGCGCGATGAAGATGGAGAAGACCATGATCGGCCTGCTGCTGATGCTGATCATCGCGGTGGCGGCGTTCAACATCATCGCCACGCTGATCATGGTGGTCGCCGACAAGCGTGCCGACATCGCCATCCTGCGCACCCTCGGTGCCACGCCGCGCCAGGTGATGGCGATCTTCATGGTCCAGGGCAGCGTGATCGGCTGCATCGGCACGCTGATCGGCGGCGTGCTCGGCGTGCTCGCCGCCATTAACATCAGCAGCCTGATCGCCTGGCTCGAAGGTGCGCTGGGCATGCGCATCCTCAGCTCCGACCTGTATTTCATCAGCTCGTTACCCTCGAAGCTGGAAGTCTCCGACGTGGTGTTGATCTGCGCGGTGGCGCTGATCCTCAGCTTCCTCGCCACGCTCTATCCGGCCTGGCGCGCCTCGCGCACGGAGCCCGCCGAAGCGCTGCGGTACGAGTGACCCACGGCAGCGCCCTGCTCGTGGGGCGCGGCTAACCTGCATGGATCGTTTCACCCGCCTGGCCGCATCCCGCGGCCGTATCACGGAGTCGATCCAGCATGCGCACAGGGATGGTTGCGCTCGCCGCGGGGCTGCTGCTTCCGCGTTTTCTCCCCGTCTTGCCACAAACCCCCTGGCTGATCGGTCTCGCGCTGATCGGCCTGCTGTCGCTGGGCTTTCGTCGCCATCGTCTGGCGCTGTTCTGTCTCGGGCTGGCCTGGGCCTGCGTGTCCGCACAATTGGCGCTGGACGATCGTCTGGCGCCGGAACTGGACGACCGTACGCTGTGGCTGGAAGGACAGGTCGTCGGCCTGCCAGCGGTGTCCGACGAGGTGGTGCGCTTCGAGCTGGCGGGGGCCGAATCGCGCCGCGTGCGGCTGCCGCAGCGGATGCGCCTGGCCTGGTACGGCGGCCCGGCGCTGCGGGCGGGTGAACGCTGGCGCCTGGCGGTGCACCTGAAGCGCCCGCATGGGCTGGTCAATCCGCAATTCTTCGATTACGAGGCGTGGCTGCTGGCCCAGCGTATCGGCGCCACCGGCACGGTGAAGAGCGGCGAGCGCCTGGCGCCGGCCCAGGGCATCGGTGCCTGGCGCGATGGCCTGCGACAACGGCTGCTGGCATTGCCGGCGTTCGGGCGCCAGGGCGGGCTCACGGCGCTGGTGCTGGGCGACGACTCCGGCCTTTCCAGCGCCGACTGGCAACTGCTGCAGGACACCGGAACGATTCACCTGATGGTGATCTCCGGTGGCCACGTCAGCCTGATGGCCGGGCTGGTCTACGGGCTGATCGTCCAGCTGGCGCGTCACGGGCTGTGGCCGCAGCGTCTGCCCTGGCTGCCCTGGGCCTGCGCGTTGGGTTTCTCCGCGGCGCTCGGCTACTCGCTGCTGGCCGGCTTCGAGGTGCCGATCCGCCGTGCCTGCATCATGCTCGCGGTGGTGCTGGTCTGGCGCCTGCGTTTTCGCCACCTCGGCGTGTGGACCGCGCTGCTGCTGGCCTTCGATCTGGTGCTGTTGATCGAGCCGCTCGCCAGCCTGCAGGCGGGTTTCTGGCTGTCCTTCGGCGCGGTGGCGATCCTCGCCCTGACCTTCGCCGGTCGCCTCGGTGCCTGGAGCGCCTGGTGCACGCTGGGGCGGGCGCAGTGGGTGATGACCATCGGCCTGCTGCCCGGCTTGCTGGCGCTCGGGCTGCCGGTCAGCATCAGCGGCGCGCTTGCCAATCTGATCGCGGTGCCCTGGGTCAGCTTCGTCGTGTTGCCACCGGCGCTGCTGGGCACGCTGCTGCTACCGGTTCCCTGGCTGGGCGAAGGGCTGTTCCAGCTGGCGGGCGGTCTGCTCGAGTTGCTGTTCCTGATCCTGGCGCCCATGGCGCGCTGGTGGCCTGCCTGGCTGCCGACGGCGGTTCCGCTGTGGGCCTGGCTGCTCGGCACCTTCGGCGCCTTCCTGTTGTTGCTGCCCAGCGGGGTGCCGTTGCGGGCATTCGGCCTGGCATTGCTGTTGCCGATGCTGTTTCCACCGTCCGGCGCGCCGCCCGAGGGGCGGGCCGAGGTCTGGCAGTTCGACGTGGGGCAGGGGCTTTCGGTCCTGATTCGCACGCGCGGCCACGCCTTGCTCTACGACGCCGGCCCGCGCTATGGCGATTTCGACCTCGGCGAGCGGGTGGTGCTGCCGTCGCTGGCCAAGCTGGGCGTGCGCCGGCTCGACCGGCTGCTGCTCAGCCATGCCGATTCGGACCATGCCGGCGGCGCCCTGGCGATCCAGCGTGGCCTGGCGCCGGCGGAGGTCATCAGCGGCGAGCCGGACCGCTTGCCCGCATCGCTCCAGGCCCGGTCGTGCGTCGACGGCGCCCGTTGGCAGTGGGACGGCGTGCGCTTCAGCACCTGGCGCTGGGGTGGGGCGACGACGGGCAACCAGGCGTCCTGCGTGTTGAAGGTCGAGGCCAATGGCGAGCGCATGCTGCTCACCGGCGACATCGATATCCAGGCCGAGCGCGCGTTGATCGATGCCGGCCGTGACCTGCGTGCCGAGTGGCTGCTGGCGCCGCATCACGGCAGCCGCAGTTCTTCGTCGATGGCCTTCCTGCAGGCGGTGCAGCCGCGCGCGGTGCTGTTCTCCCGCGGGCAGCACAATGCCTTCGGCCACCCGCATCTGACGGTCGTCGCGCGTTACCGGGCGCTCGCCATCGCGCTCCACGACAACGTCGAGGAGGGCGCTCTGCGCATCGAACTGGGTGCCTTCGAGCCCGCCTGGCCGCTGCGCGCGCAGCGTCGGTTCTGGCGCGGCCCGCTTCCTCCCGAGGCCGCGCAAAGCCCCGCCAGACACGCGCCTTGAGACGCCGCGTTGCGCAGTTGCTCAAGCCTTGGGAACCCTATGCTAGAGTGGCGCCATTTTTCGCGAAGGGGGTCGTTGCCGTGTGGGAACTGGTCAAAGCGGGCGGCTGGATTATGCTGCCCATCATCCTCAGCTCCGTGGTCGCCCTGGCCATCGCTGCCGAACGTCTCTGGACCCTGCGCGCGAGCCGCGTCTCGCCGCCGCACCTGGTCGGGCAGGTCTGGCGCTGGATCCAGGAAGGCCAGCTGGGCAGCCTGCGGCTCAAGGAGCTGCGCGCCTCTTCGCCGCTGGGTGAAGTGCTCGCCGCCGGCCTCGCCAACTCCAAGCACGGCCGCGAGATCATGAAGGAAAGCATCGAGGAAGCCGCCTCGCGGGTGATCCACGAGCTGGAACGCTACCTCAACACCCTCGGCACCATCGCCGGCATGGCGCCGCTGCTCGGCCTGCTGGGTACCGTGCTCGGCATGATCGAGATCTTCAGCGCCTTCAATGCCGCCGGCCAGACCAACGCCGCCGGCCTCGCCGGTGGTATCGGCAAGGCGCTGGTGACCACCGCGGCGGGCTTGATCGTCGCCATCCCGGCGCTGTTCTTCCACCGCTTCCTGGTGCGTCGCGTCGACGAGCTGGTGGTCGGCATGGAGCAGGAGGCGATCAAGCTGGTCGAGGTGGTGCACGGTGATCGCGACGTCGACTTCAACGAGGGCAAGGCGTGAAGTTTCGCAGACGTCGCGTGCGGGAAAACATCGAGCTCAACATGGTGTCGTTGATCGATATCGTGTTCGTCCTGCTGCTGTTCTTCGTGGTCACCACCACCTTCACCCGCGAGACCAACCTCAAGGTCGACTTGCCCGAGGCGGTCAGCGGCGAGCAGACCACGCCCTCGGAGCTCAAGCAGCTGGAAATCCTCATCGACGCCACCGGCAGCTACGCGCTGAACGGCCAGGCGTTGCTGAAGAACGACCTGGACGGCCTGATGACCGCGCTGCAGAAGGAATCCGCCGGCGACAACAGCCTGCCGCTGACCATCAGCGCCGACGGCAAGACCCCCCACCAGGCGGTCATCACCGCGATGGATGCCGCCGGCAAGCTCGGCTTCTCCCATCTGCGCCTGACCACGGTCGAGGCCACGGCGAAACCCTGATGGTCCTGCGCGATAGCCTGCTCGACGCCTGGTACCGCGGACATCCGGCGCTGGCACTGCTGCGTCCGCTGGAGGCGCTCTACCGTGGCGTGGTGCGGCGTAAGCGCGCGCGTTTTCTTGCTGGAGAGGGCTCGATCTACCGGGCGCCGGTACCCTTGATCGTGGTCGGCAACGTCACGGTGGGGGGCACCGGCAAGACGCCGATGATCCTCTGGCTGATCGAGCACTGCCGCGCGCACGGCCTGCGCGTCGGCGTGGTCAGTCGCGGCTACGGCGCCCGGCCTCCGCAACTGCCCTGGCGCGTGCGTGCCGGGCAGAGCGCCGAACAGGCGGGCGACGAGCCGCTGATGATCGTCCAGCGCAGCGGCGTGGCGCTGGTGATCGAC
Source organism: Pseudomonas sp. UBA6310 (assembly GCF_002438225.1). Lineage (NCBI taxonomy): Bacteria > Pseudomonadati > Pseudomonadota > Gammaproteobacteria > Pseudomonadales > Pseudomonadaceae > Pseudomonas > Pseudomonas sp. UBA6310. The sequence continues at coordinate 22,568 of NZ_DJTK01000011.1, forward strand.
CCCGATCGCGCGCGCGCGGTGCGCGCGCTGGTGGCCGACGAAGCGCCCGACCTGATCCTCTGCGACGATGGCCTGCAGCATTATCGCCTGGCGCGCGACCTCGAACTGGTGTTGATCGACGCCGCGCGTGGTCTCGGCAACCGTCGCTGCCTGCCCGCCGGCCCGCTGCGCGAGCCGGCCGAGCGCCTCGCCGAGGTCGACGCGGTGCTGTTCAACGGTGCAGGCGAGGACAGCGCCGAGGGTTTCGCCCTGCAGTTGCATCCTTCGGCGCTGGTCAACCTGCGCAGCGGCGAGCGCCGTCCGCTCGATCATTTTCCGCCGGGGCAGGCGTTGCATGCCCTGGCCGGCATCGGCAACCCCCGGCGTTTCTTCGCCACTCTCGAGGCGCTAAACTGGCGCCCCATCGAGCACGCCTTCGCCGATCACGCCCGCTACACGGCGGAGCAGCTGCAGTTCAGCCCCGCATTGCCACTGCTGATGACCGAAAAGGACGCGGTGAAATGCCGTGACTTCGCCGCCGAGGACTGGTGGTACCTGGCGGTCGAAGCGCAGCCTTCCAGCGCCTTCATCGCCTGGTTCGATTCCCGACTGGCGCACCTGCTACCCGAACGTCTCTGACTCCCGAGGAACTTTCCATGGACCTAAAACTGCTCGACATCCTGGCCTGCCCGGTCTGCAAGGGCCCGTTGAAGCTCAGCGAGGACAAGACCGAGCTGATCAGCAAGGGCGCCGGCCTGGCCTATCCGATCCGCGACGGCATCCCGGTGATGCTGGAGAGCGAAGCGCGCAGCCTCAACGTCGATGAGCGCCTGGACAAGTAAGATGACTGCCGATTTCACCGTGGTCATCCCGGCGCGCTATGCCTCCAGCCGCCTGCCTGGCAAGCCGTTGCAGGAGATCGCCGGCAAGCCGATGGTCCGTCACGTCTGGGAGCAGGCCCGCAAGAGCGCGGCCCGGCGCGTGGTGATCGCCACCGACGATGAGCGCATAGTCGCGGCTTGTCGCGCGTTCGGTGCCGACGTGCTGCTGACCCGCGCCGATCACAACTCCGGCACCGACCGACTGGCCGAGGTGGCGACGCAACTCGGCCTGGCCGACGACGCCATCGTGGTCAACGTGCAGGGCGACGAACCGCTGATTCCGCCGGTGATCATCGACCAGGTCGCGGGCAACCTCGCGGCGCATCCCGAGGCCGGCATCGCCACCCTGGCCGAGCCGATCGAGGACGTCGCGTCCCTGTTCAATGCCAACGTGGTCAAGGTCGTCAGCGACCTCGACGGCCTCGCGCTGACCTTCAGCCGCGCGCCGCTGCCCTGGGCGCGCGATGCCTTCGCCGTCAGCCGCGAGCAGCTGCCGGATGGCATTCCCTACCGCCGCCACATCGGCATCTATGCCTACCGCGCGCGTTTCCTCTTCGACTTCGTCGCCTGGGGGCCCTGCTGGCTGGAAAGCGCCGAGTCGCTGGAGCAGCTGCGTGCGCTCTGGCACGGGGTGCGTATCCATGTCGGCGATGCGCTGGAGGCGCCGCCCACCGGGGTGGATACGCCGGAAGACCTGCAGCGGGTTCGCCGTCTGCTGGGAGGCTGAGCCGTGAAGGTGCTGTTCGTCTGCCTCGGCAATATCTGCCGTTCCCCGACCGCGGAGGGCGTGTTCCGTCATCAGGTGCGCGCTGCCGGTCTGCAGGACGAGATCGAGGTCGACTCCGCCGGCACCGGCGACTGGCACGTCGGCAAGGCGCCCGACAGCCGTACCGCGCGCGCGGCCCGGCAGCGAGGCTATGTGCTCGACGATCTCCGCGCCCGCCAGTTCGAGGTCGCCGACTTCCAGCGTTTCGACCTGATCCTGGCGATGGACCGGAGCAACCTGCGCGACCTGCAGGCGCTGCGCCCCGCCACGTCGCGGGCGCAACTGGACCTTTTCCTGCGCCGTTGCGGCCAGGCCGAACAGGAGGTTCCCGATCCCTATTACGGCGGCGCCGAGGGTTTCGACCGGGTGCTCGACCTCATCGAGTGCGCCGGCGCCGCCTTGCTCGCCGACCTGAGGGCACAGTTGTGAGCCTGTCGCTGCAGCACGATGTTTCGCTCAAACCCTTCAATACCTTTGGCGTCGACGTGCGGGCGCGGCTGTTCGCCGATGCGCGAGACGATGACGAGGTGCGCGAGGCGTTGCGGATCGCCGCGCACGAAGGGCTGCCCCTGCTGCCCATCGGCGGCGGCAGCAACCTGCTGCTGACAGGCGATATCGATGCGCTGGTGCTGCGCCTGGCCAGCCGGGGCATTCGTGTATTGGTCGATGACGGCCAGCACGTGCTGGTCGAGGCGGAGGCCGGCGAACCCTGGCACGACTTCGTCCTTGCCACCCTGGACATGGGCCTGGCCGGCCTGGAAAACCTCAGCCTGATTCCCGGCACGGTCGGCGCCGCGCCGATGCAGAACATCGGTGCCTACGGCGTCGAGATCAAGGACGTGTTCGCCGGCCTGACCGCGCTGGATCGGCAGACCGGCGAACTGCGCGAATTCAGCCTGGACGAGTGCGCCTTCGGTTACCGGGACAGCCGCTTCAAGCGCGAAAGCGGGCGCTGGCTGATCCTGCGCGTGCGTTTCGCCTTGAGTCGTACCGCAACCCTGCACCTCGATTACGGCCCGTTGCGGCAGAAGCTGGCGGAGCAGGGCGTCAGTGCGCCGACGCCAGCGGACGTCAGCCGCGCGGTCTGCGCCATTCGCCGCGAGAAACTGCCCGATCCCGCCGTGCTTGGCAACGCCGGCAGCTTCTTCAAGAACCCGCTGGTGAGCGCCGAGCAGGCCGCCCGCCTGCGTGCCGAGCATGCCGATCTGGTGGCGTTCGCGCAGCCCGATGGCCAGGTGAAGCTGGCGGCCGGCTGGCTGATCGATCGTGCCGGCTGGAAAGGCTTCCGCGAGGGCGATGCCGGTGTGCACCGTCTGCAGGCCCTGGTGTTGGTGAACTATGGCGCGGCCAGCGGTAATCAGTTGCTGGCGCTGGCACGAAGCATCCAGGCGGATATCGCCGAGCGTTTCGGCGTCGAACTGGAAATGGAACCGAACCTGCTCTGACTTCGCCCGTTCATGGCGATGCCTCCTGTGGCGCGTGGCGCGCCATCCGCCGGGGAAACAAAAAAGGGGATGCCAATGGCATCCCCTTTTTCGTTACTCGGACTCGATCAAACCTTCGGTTTGTCCTCGTCTTCGTCCTGGGCTTCCACCTCGGTCGGCTCCGGTGCGCGGGTAGCAGCCTGTTCGGCTTGCGCTTCCAGCGTCTGCGGGGCGACCTCGATCTCGGTCTCGGCCGCCGGCTGGATGGCTTCGAGGGGTGCAGCCGGTTCTTCGGCCTCGATCATCGGCTCGGCAGCAACCGGCGCCTGACCCAGTTCGGAAGCGTACTCGGCGACCGGCTCGGCCTGTGCTTCGCCGACCGAGGCCACTTCGACCTGCGAGGCGGTTTCACCGACGGTGGCGGCTTCGGCAGCTTCACGCGCGAGACGCTCGGCTTCCAGACGACGGCGACGCACTTCACGCGGATCGTTCGGTGCACGCCCGCCGGCAGCCTGTTCGACCACGACGCTTTCAGCCTGCGGGGCTTCTATGATCGGAGCGACCGGCTCGACAACGGCGACTTCGCTCGGCGTTTCGACTTCGGCAACGGGCTCGTTGATCGGCTTGCTGACCGGCTCGACGATCTGCTCGACGGGCGCCGGTGCTTCGCTTACCAACGGAGCCGCCGGCTCGGCTTCGACCGGAACGGGCAGTTCGCTGTCCTGGGTCTGTACCGGTGTTTCGGCGGATGCCACGGCGGCAGGCTCGCTGACTTCGGCGATGGGTTGAACGTAGGTGGTTTCGGCAACCGGCGCGTCGTCGGCGACAGGCGCAGCCTCGACCTGGGCCTGCGTGCTTGCCGGCTCGTCGCCTTCGGCAGGCGCTGCAGCCAGCGAGCTGGCCACGGCAGCCGCGACGGCGATGTCGGCAGCGGCAGGCGCATTGTTCGACGTTTCCGCGCTTTCACCTTCCTCGGCGTTCTCGATGATCTCGCCATTGGCGTCACGCTGACGCTCGCGACGATTGCTGCGACGACGCTGGCCACGCGAGCGGCGACGCGGACGGTCGTCATCGCTGCCTTCGTTGCTTTCCTCGACCACTTCTTCGCTGTTCAGCAGTTCCTCGTCGGCCACTACCGGTTGCTCGGCGCGCGGTTGACGCTCTTCACGCGGGGCGCGCTCGGTGCGTTCGCGACGGCCTTCGCCGGCTTCACGTGGCTGACGCTCTTCACGCGGCTCACGGGGTTCACGCAGTTCGCGGGGCTCACGCAGCTCACGTGCCGGACGCTCTTCGCGCGGCTCACGAGGCTCGCGCGGTTCACGCAGCTCGCGGGTCGGACGTTCCTCGGTGTTACGGGCTTCACGCGGTTCGCGCGGGGTACGCTCGCGACGAGACTCCTGGCCTTCGCGCGGTGCGCGCTCTTCACGCGGCTCGCGGGTTTCGCGTGGAGCGCGTTCCTCGCGAGGTGCACGCTCTTCGCGCGCTGCGCGTTCTTCACGGGGCTGGCGTTCTTCGCGCGGTTTGCGCTCTTCGCTGCCGGCACGCTCGCGGTTGTCACGCCCACCGTCGCGACGGCGGTTCTGCTGACGACCATTGCGGCGTTCATCGCTGCGCTGCGGACGCTGCGCGGCAGGCTTCTGCTCGACCGGCTGGGCGACCGGTTCTTCCTTGCCGGCGAACAGGCTGACCAGGGACTTCACCAGGCCCTTGAACAGGCTCGGTTCTGGCGCGCTGGCGACCGGTTGTGCGGCAGCGACCGGAGCGCTCGGTGCCGGGGCAGGGCGCTCGGGGGAAACGGTCTTGACCACCGCTTCCTGGCGAACCAGGGTGCGCGTGGCGCTGACCGGCTGGACTTCCTCTTCCTCGACCGCCGCCATTTCGTAGCTGGACTGGCCGGCGAGCAGCTCGGGGCTGTCGTCGCGCAGGCGCTGCACCTCGAAGTGCGGGGTTTCCAGGTGGTCGTCCGGCAGAATGAAGATGCGCGCGCGGGTACGCAGCTCGATCTTGGTGATCGCGTTGCGCTTCTCGTTGAGCAGGAAAGCGGCTACCTGGAACGGAACGCGGGCACGGACTTCGGCGGTGCGGTCCTTCAGGGCTTCTTCTTCGATCAGGCGCAGGATCGCCAGCGACAGTGATTCGACGTCGCGAATGATGCCCTGGCCGTTGCAGCGCGGGCAGACGATGCCGCTGGTCTCACGCAGCGACGGGCGCAGGCGCTGACGCGACATTTCCAGCAGGCCGAAACGCGAGATGCGGCCGATCTGGATGCGTGCGCGGTCGGCTTCGAGGGCTTCGCGGACTTTTTCTTCCACGGCGCGCTGGTTCTTCGCCGGGGTCATGTCGATGAAGTCGATGACGATCAGGCCGCCAATGTCGCGCAGGCGCAACTGGCGGGCGATCTCTTCGGCCGCTTCCAAGTTGGTCTGCAGCGCGGTTTCTTCGATATCGCCGCCTTTGGTCGCACGCGCCGAGTTGATGTCGATGGACACCAGGGCTTCGGTCGGGTCGATGACGATGGAGCCGCCGGACGGCAGCTTCACTTCGCGCTGGAAGGCGGTTTCGATCTGGCTTTCGATCTGGAAGCGGTTGAACAGCGGAACGCTGTCTTCATACAGCTTGATCTTGCTGGCGTACTGCGGCATCACCTGCTGGATGAAGCTCAGCGCTTCGTTCTGGGCTTCGACGCTGTCGACCAGCACTTCACCGATGTCCTGGCGCAGGTAGTCGCGAATGGCGCGGATGATGACGTTGGATTCCTGATAGATCAGGAAAGGTGCGCTACGTCCTACAGAAGCTTCCTTGATCGCGGTCCAGAGTTGCAGCAGGTAGTCGAGGTCCCATTGCAGTTCTTCGCTGGAACGGCCGAGGCCTGCGGTACGTACGATCAGGCCCATGTCGGCGGGGGCGTCGAGGCCGTTCAGCGCTTCGCGCAGTTCGTTGCGCTCTTCGCCTTCGATGCGGCGGGAGATGCCGCCGGCACGGGGGTTGTTCGGCATCAGCACCAGATAACGACCGGCCAGGCTGATGAAGGTGGTCAGGGCAGCGCCCTTGTTGCCGCGTTCTTCTTTCTCGACCTGGACGATGACTTCCTGGCCTTCCTTGAGTACTTCCTTGATGTTCACGCGGCCTTCGGGGGCCTTGCTGAAGTATTCGCGGGAAATTTCCTTGAGGGGCAGGAAGCCGTGGCGATCGGCGCCGAAGTCGACGAAGGCGGCCTCCAGGCTGGGTTCTACGCGGGTGATTCGGCCTTTGTAGATGTTGGCCTTCTTCTGCTCACGGGCGCCCGATTCGATGTCGAGGTCGTAGAGTTTCTGGCCATCTACCAGCGCGACACGCAACTCTTCGGGTTGAGTCGCGTTAATCAGCATTCTTTTCATGTAATACCGTTCGGTTTCCGGGCTGCCGGAAACGGCGTTCGGCACACACGACTCTCGCGGTCGGTGTCAGGTGCGCGTCAACAGCGGCTTACCGCTGTAGTGTCCAGCGATGCCAGGCCAACGGGGCCGGGTTCGCGACGACGTCTCCTGCTTCTGTCGTAACAAAAGCACTTTGTCAGGAGGAGGAATCAATCATCGACAGCGGACGAGATGAAGCGTCTTGAATAAAGCCTGAAGCTACGCAGTCCGATGATTGTGCATCTCCACCCTACACGTATCCCTTGAAAATCGGGTGCCGCTCGCAGAATCCGCAGCGGGTTTCATTTATCGCGATGCTCCTACGGGGCAGCGCGTATGGGCTCAAGGCTGGGTTTCGAGCTACCCGCGACAATACGGCGGGTAACTTCGTCGGACGGCCTCACGTCCTGGCATGGGTTGCTAGCGGCGGTGGACGAACGATTCAGCGGGTGTCCACCAGGCCAGGCCGCTTTTGGCGGCGTTCGGGACTATAGCAGTAATCATTAAGTGCTTCAATTCCATGAAAAATTGCTATCATTGCGCGATGACGACTCCCGCCCAACCGACCACCGGCGTTCAACTGCTGGAGGTCTCGCCGGAATTTGCCGGCCAACGTATAGACAACTTTCTTCGCACTCAGCTCAAGGGCGTTCCCAAAACCCTGATTTACCGCATTCTTCGCAAGGGCGAAGTGCGTGTGAACAAGGGGCGGATCAAGCCCGAATACAAGCTGCAGGCCGGCGATGTCGTGCGCGTGCCGCCGCTGCGCCTGGCCGAGCGGGACGAGCCCGCGCCGTTGGCGCTGGGTTTGCTCGAGCGTCTCGAAAAAGCCATCGTCTACGAAGACAAGGCCCTGATCGTGCTGAACAAGCCGGCCGGCATCGCCGTGCACGGCGGTAGCGGATTGAACTATGGCGTGATCGAGGCATTCCGCCAGTTGCGTCCCGACGCCAAGGACATCGAGCTGGTGCATCGGCTGGATCGCGATACCTCCGGCCTGCTGATGATCGCCAAGAAGCGCAGCATGCTGCGTCACCTGCACGAGGCGTTGCGCGGCGACGGTGTCGACAAGCGCTACATGGCGCTGGTGCGCGGCAGCTGGCCGGCGGCGAAGAAGAAGATCAGCGCGCCCTTGCTGAAGAACAACCTGCGCTCCGGCGAGCGCATGGTCGAGGTCAATCCCGAGGGGAAGGAAGCGCTCACGGTGTTTCGTGTGCTGCGTCGCTTCGGCGAGTTCGCCACCCTCGTCGAGGCCAGTCCCATCACCGGTCGCACTCACCAGATTCGCGTTCATGCCAAGTACGCGGGGCACTCGATCGCGGGCGACAGCAAGTACGGCGACGAGGAGTTCACCCGCGAGATCCGCGAACTGGGCGGCAAGCGGCTGTTCCTGCATGCCTATGCGCTGACCGTACCGCTGCCCGAGGGTGGCGAGTTGAAGGTCGAGGCCGAGGTGGATGAAGTCTGGGAGCGCACCCTGGAGCGCCTGGGTGCCTGATTACGAGCTGCTGATCTTCGACTGGGACGGCACCTTGTGCGATTCCATCGGTCGTATCGTCGATTCGATGCGCGCGGCGGCGAGCCTTGACGGATTGGGTGAGCGCAGCGACGAGGCGATCAAAGGCATTATCGGGCTCGGTCTTCCGGAGGCTATTGCCACGCTTTATCCGGAACTGGTCGAGGTCGGCCGGGTGGAAGTGTTCAGGCAGCGTTACGCCGAGCGCTACATGGCGCTGGACATGTGTCCATCTCCCTTGTTTCCCGGGGTGGTCGAGTGTCTGGAGTCTTTTCGCCGGTGTGGCCTGCGCATGGCGGTCGCCACCGGCAAGAGCCGCCGTGGGCTGGATCGGGTGCTGGCGGGGCATGGCTGGCTGGATTACTTCGAGATCACCCGCTGCGCCGACGAAACGGCCAGTAAGCCGGATCCGCTGATGCTCAACGAGATCCTTGCCCACTGCGGCGTGCCGCCGGAAAAGGCGCTGATGGTCGGCGATTCCTCGTTCGATCTGGACATGGCGCGCCGCGCGGGCATCGATTCGGTGGCGGTCGGTTACGGTGCCCAGTCGCTGAGCGAACTGCTCGCGTTTGCGCCGAAGCTCGCCATCAACGAGTTTTCCGAACTGCGCCGCTGGCTCGACGGCGCCGCCAATGGCTCACTGATCAAGGAGTACGAGAATGTCGGATGATTGGAAGGCTTCGGCTTCCACGGGCGACGAAAAGAGCTGGAAGCTGCTGGAAAAAGCGCTGCTTGCCAGCGTCCAGGAACAGCGCCGCTCGCGCCGCTGGGGCATCTTCTTCAAGCTGCTGACCTTCGTCTATCTGTTCGGCATGCTTGCGCTGTTTTCGCCGATGCTCAACTTGCGCAAGGCCGGATCGTCCAGCGGCAGCTATACCGCGGTGGTCGATGTGCGCGGGATGATCGCCGACAAGGAGGCCGCCAGCGCAGACAACATCATTGGCAGCCTGCGCGCCGCTTTCGAGGACGAAAGCACCAAGGGTGTGATCCTGCGCATCAACAGTCCAGGCGGCAGCCCGGTGCAGTCCGGCTATATCTATGACGAAATCCGTCGCCTGCGCGCCGAGAAGCCGGCGATCAAGGTCTATGCGGTCATTTCCGACCTGGGCGCCTCCGGTGCCTATTACATCGCCAGTGCGGCCGACGAGATCTACGCCGATAAATCCAGCCTGGTAGGCTCCATCGGTGTCACTGCCGCGGGTTTCGGTTTCGTCGGAACCATGGAGAAGCTGGGTGTCGATCGTCGCGTCTACACCTCCGGCGAGCACAAGGCGTTTCTCGATCCCTTCCAGCCACCCAAGGCGGATGAAGCCGAGTTCTGGCAGGGCGTGTTGCAGACGACCCATCGCCAGTTCATCGACAGTGTGAAGAAGGGGCGTGGCGATCGCTTGAAGGACAAGGATCATCCGGAACTGTTTTCCGGTCTGATCTGGTCGGGAGAACAGGCGCTGCAACTGGGCCTGATCGATGGTCTTGGCAGCACCAGTTACGTTGCGCGCGAAGTCATCGGTGAGAAGGAAATCAAGGATTACACCGTCGAGGAAACGCCTTTCGACCGTTTCGCCAAGAAGATCGGTGCCAGCGTCGCCGACAATCTGGCGATGTGGATGGGCTTCCAGGGTCCTTCGTTGCGCTGATCGCTGCTTCTTATATAGCTAGGGCGTGCGGATTCAAGGAATCCGTACGCCTTCGGCCAGCAGCATGTCCACCAGGCGAATCAGTGGCAGGCCGACCAGGCTCGTCGCATCGCTGCCTTCGGTCGCGCGAAACAGGCTGACGCCCAATCCTTCCGATTTGAAGCTGCCGGCGCAGTCAAGGGGGCTTTCGGCTTCCAGATAGCGCCCGATCCGCTCGTCGTCGAGCTCGCGAAAGTGCACGGTAAACGGCACGCAGTCCACCTGGCATTCGTCGGTGGCGGTGTTGAGCAATGCCACCCCGGTGAGAAACACCACGCTGCTGCCGCTGGCACCACGCAATTGCGCTTGGGCGCGAGCGAAATTCATCGGTTTGCCAAGAATCTGTCCGTCCAGCACGGCCACCTGGTCCGAGCCGATGATCAGGTGTTGCGGGTGCAGGTGGGCGAGGGCGCGCGCTTTTTCCTCGGCAAGGCGCAGTACCAGGGCTTCGCCTTCCTCGTTAGGTCGCCGGGTTTCGTCGATCGCCGGCGCGGACCAACTGAATGGCAGGCCCAGACGTTCGAGCAATTCGCGGCGGTAGGCGGAGCTGGATGCGAGAACCAAGGGCAGCATGCGTTTTCTCCTGTTGTTCGCAGGGATTTTAACGGTCACATCCGAGAGCGGACAGGGTGGATTTTCTTTGACAGCGACGACCTACATCCCTAGAATCTCGCGCCTATGTTGAATGGGCCGATTCCACCTCAGGTTGATCCACGCAAGCTTGCAGATCGCGGTACCACCCTTGAGGGTGATCTGCAGCAGGCAAGCTTGCCGCGTCTGAGCGCTCAACTCGCTGATAACGCCGGTACGGTGCATGTCAGGCTGGTGTTCGATCGCAACGAGCGTCGCGCTGCGTTCATTCGCAGCGAGTTCAACGCTGAGGTAAAGATGATCTGCCAGCGTTGTCTGGAGATCGCCGCTCTGCCGATCCATGGCGAATACATTTACGCCGTGGTCAAGGAAGGGGCTTCCGACCAGTCAGTGCCGAAAGGCTATGACGCGCTGGAGGTGGGGGAGGAGCCCCTGGATCTGCTGACGCTGGTTGAGGATGAGTTGCTGCTCGCCTTGCCTATCGTTCCGGTCCATGAAGATTGCCAGCCGCCGGCGGGGCTCGATGAGCCTGAACCGAGCGAGGACGAGGTTTCGCGGTCCAACCCGTTCAGCGTACTGGCCCAGTTGAAGCGTGACCCAAACGTTTAGGAGTTAAATCAGTATGGCTGTTCAGCAGAACAAAAAATCCCGTTCCGCCCGTGACATGCGTCGTTCGCACGACGGTCTCGAGTCGAACGCCCTGTCCGTGGAAAAGACCACCGGTGAAGTTCACCTGCGTCACCACGTTTCCCCGGAAGGTGTGTACCGCGGTCGCAAAGTGATCGACAAGGGCGCCGACGAGTAATCTTGTCCGCTCCGATCATCGCGATTGATGCAATGGGTGGGGACTTCGGTCCCCGCTTCATTGTTCCAGCCAGCATCGCCTGCCTGGCTGAATCCCCCTCGCTTCACGTGGTCCTCGTCGGCCAGACCGCTCTCCTCGAAGAAATCATTGCACGCTATCCTGGTGTCGATCGCTCGCGCCTGCACATAAAGCATGCCGGGGAAGTTGTCGGTACCAACGAACGGCCGTCCCAGGCATTGCGTGGCAAGCCCGACTCGTCCATGCGCGTCGCTCTGGAGTTGGTGCGCGACGGATACGCCCAGGCCTGTGTCAGTGCCGGCAATACCGGTGCGCTGATGGCGCTGTCGCGGCACCTGTTGAAAACCCTTCCGGGTATCGATCGCCCGGCGATGGTCACCGCCATTCCTACCCGCACGGGAAGCTGTCATCTGCTCGACCTGGGTGCGAACGTCGATTGTTCGGCCGAGCACCTCTATCAGTTCGCCGTGATGGGCGTGGTCGCCGCCGAGGCCCTGGGCACTCCGCATCCGCGCGTTGCGCTGCTCAACATCGGTACCGAAGAGATCAAGGGCAACCAGCAGGTCAAGCTGGCCGCCAGCCTGCTGCAGAAGGAGGAGGGGCTCAACTTCATCGGTTACGTCGAGGGTGACGGTCTCTACCGTGGAGAAGCCGATGTGGTGGTGTGCGACGGTTTCGTTGGCAATATCCTGCTCAAGTCCAGTGAAGGCCTGGTTTCGCTCGTGTCGTCGCGGCTCGAGGCGCTGTTTCGATCGGGCGTCACCTCACGGTTGGTGGGGGTTCTCGCCTTGCCGCTCCTGCGCCGGCTTCAGGCCGAGCTGGCGCCCGCCCGACACAATGGCGCGAGCTTTCTCGGGTTGCAGGGGATCGTGGTGAAAAGTCACGGCTCCGCCGGGCAGGAGGGTTTTCAGAGCGCTATTCGCCGCGCGGTCATAGAGGTGCGGGAGAACCTGCCTCGGCGTCTGCATGGGCGCCTCGAAGATCTGTTGCTGTAGGATGTGTGACCGTTTCCGATCCTCTGACATCCAAAGATGATTCGCGACGCCGGCAAGCGGACTGCATGTCGGGCGTTTTTCCGATAAGAGATTCCAAAAGGGCCCGTTGCAATGTCCGCACCCCTCGCATTCGTATTTCCTGGTCAAGGCTCGCAGTCGCTAGGCATGCTGGCTGAGCACGGCGCGCAGCCGGGAACCGTTCTGCAGACTTTTGCCGAAGCGTCCGATGCGCTCGGCTATGACCTCTGGGCGTTGATCCAGCAGGGCCCCGTGGAGCGTCTCAACGAAACCGACAAAACCCAGCCGGCCATCCTCGCGGCATCGATCGCGCTCTGGCGCCTGTGGCTGGCCGAGGGTGGCGCCACGCCCGCCTTCGTTGCCGGGCACAGCCTCGGCGAGTATTCCGCCCTGGTGGCTGCCGGCAGCCTGCCGTTCGCCGCAGCGGTGAAGCTGGTCGAGCGTCGTGGACAGTTGATGCAGCAGGCAGTGCCGGCCGGGCAGGGCGGGATGGCGGCGATCATCGGGCTCGATGACGCCGACGTTCTGGCTGCCTGTGCCGAGGCGGCTCAGGGCGAAGTGGTCAGCGCGGTGAATTTCAATGCCCCCGGCCAGGTCGTGATCGCAGGCGGTGCGGCTGCCGTGGCGCGTGCCATGGAGGCCTGTAAGGCCCGCGGCGCGAAGCGCGCGCTGCCTCTGCCGGTGAGCGTGCCGTCACACTGCGAACTGATGCGGCCGGCTGCCGAGCGCTTTGCCGAGTCGGTTCAGGCGATTGCCTGGCAGGCGCCGAGCATTCCGCTGGTGCAGAACGTCAGCGCGGCGGTGCCTGCCGATCTGGAAGCGCTTCAGCGCGACCTGCTGGCGCAGCTGTACAGCCCGGTCCGCTGGGTCGAGTCAATCGTTCGCTTGAGCGAACAGGGTGTGACCGATCTCGTCGAGTGCGGTCCTGGCAAGGTGTTGAGCGGCCTGAACAAGCGCTGCGTGAAAGACCTCCGCACGCACAATCTGGATACCCCCGAAGCCTTCGCCGCGACACGCGCGGCGCTGGCCTGAGCATGGAGAAGAGTATGAGTTTGCAAGGTAAGGTGGCGCTGGTTACCGGCGCGAGTCGCGGTATCGGCCAGGCCATCGCACTCGAATTGGGTCGCCAGGGTGCGATCGTGATCGGCACTGCCACGTCGCCCGCCGGCGCCGAACGCATCGCTGAAACCCTCAAGCAGAACGGCATCGAAGGCGCCGGTCTGGTCCTCGACGTAACCGACAGCGAGTCGGTATCGAGCACCCTGGAACACATCCAGCAGCATCTCGGTCAGCCATCGATCCTCGTCAATAATGCAGGGATCACGCGTGATAATCTGATGTTGCGCATGAAGGACGATGAGTGGTTCGACGTCATCAATACCAACCTCAACAGCCTGTTTCGCCTGTCCAAGGCTGTTCTGCGCGGCATGACCAAGGCGCGCTGGGGCCGTATCATCAACATCGGTTCAGTCGTCGGCGCCATGGGCAACGGTGGCCAGGCCAACTATGCCGCAGCCAAAGCCGGTCTCGAGGGGTTTGGTCGCGCGCTGGCGCGTGAAGTCGGTTCGCGGGCGATTACCGTCAATGCGGTAGCGCCGGGTTTCATCGATACCGACATGACCCGTGAATTGCCGGAAGCGCAACGTGATGCGTTGCTTGGGCAGATTCCGCTGGGTCGTCTGGGACAGGCTGAGGAAATCGCCAACGTCGTGGCTTTCCTTGCGTCGGATGGCGCGTCCTATGTCACCGGTGCGACCATTCCTGTCAACGGCGGCATGTACATGAGCTAATGTGACGGAATCCTTAAGGAATCTGTCACAGGAACGGTCTAGAATCCGCTCCCAATTATCGCTGGTAGAATAGGCGGCGTCGTGCGGCTCAGGGAAGGTCGGTGGCGTTCAGCTTGAAAAGCGGAAAACCCTTTCTATACACTTACCCGCAGCCCAGCTGCCGGGACTTGTCCACTAGGAGTGAAAACAAAACATGAGCACCATCGAAGAACGCGTCAAGAAAATCGTCGCTGAGCAACTCGGCGTCAAAGAAGAGGAAGTGACCAACAGTGCTTCCTTCGTCGAAGACTTGGGCGCGGACTCTCTTGACACCGTCGAGCTGGTGATGGCTCTGGAAGAGGAATTCGAGACCGAGATCCCGGACGAGCAAGCTGAGAAGATCACCACTGTTCAGGAAGCCATCGATTACATCAACGCGCACGCGCAGTGATCTCGTAATCGTCGACTTTCCGACTGGGAAAAGCCGCACTGCCTTTCGGGGCGTGCGGCTTTTCTTTAAGCGCCATTCCAGGGCGCACGATAAGAAGAGGATATAGCAGTGTCGCGCAGACGCGTCGTGGTCACCGGTGTGGGTATGTTGTCACCGCTGGGGACCGATGTGCCGAGCAGCTGGGAAGGAATTCTCGCCGGCCGCAGTGGCATCGCTCCCATCGAGCACATGGACCTTTCCGCCTACAGCACCCGCTTCGGGGGCTCGGTGAGGAATTTCAATGTCGAGGAATACCTCTCGGCCAAGGAAGCTCGCAAGATCGACCTGTTCATCCAGTACGGACTGGCCGCCAGCTTCCAGGCGGTTCGCGATTCCGGGCTGGAGGTCACCGATGCCAACCGTGAGCGCATCGGCGTGGCCATGGGCTCCGGTATCGGCGGCCTGACCAACATCGAGAACAACTGCAAATCGCTGATCGAACAGGGACCGCGGCGCATTTCGCCGTTCTTCGTGCCCGGTTCGATCATCAACATGGTGTCCGGCTTCCTGTCCATTCATCTGGGTATCCAGGGGCCGAACTACGCCATCGCCACCGCTTGTACCACCGGCACCCATTGCATCGGCATGGCCGCGCGGAACATCGCCTATGGCGAAGCCGACGTGATGATCGCCGGCGGCTCGGAGATGGCCGCCAGCGGCCTCGGCATCGGCGGGTTCGCCGCCGCACGGGCGCTGTCCACGCGCAATGACGATCCGCAGCGCGCCAGCCGTCCCTGGGACAAGGGCCGGGACGGCTTCGTGCTGTCCGACGGCGCCGGCGCGCTGGTGCTGGAAGAACTCGAGCATGCTAAGGCGCGCGGCGCGACCATCTATGCCGAGCTGGTCGGCTTCGGCATGAGCGGCGACGCCTACCACATGACTTCGCCGCCCGACGACGGCGCCGGTGCCGCCCGCTGCATCCGCAACGCGCTGCGCGACGCTTCGCTGAATCCGGAGCAGGTGCAGTACATCAACGCCCACGGCACTTCCACGCCGGCTGGCGATCTCGCCGAGGCGATGGCGATCAAGAGCGTCTTCGGCGATCACGCCTACGCGCTCTCGGTCAGTTCGACCAAGTCCATGACCGGTCACCTGCTGGGTGCGGCGGGCGCGGTCGAGGCGATCTTCAGCGTGCTGGCGATCCGTGACCAGGTTGCGCCGCCGACCATCAACCTGGACGAACCGGACGAGGGCTGCGACCTCGATTTCGTGGCGAACCAGGCCAAGGCACGGCCGATCGACGTCGTACTGACCAACTCCTTCGGCTTTGGCGGCACCAACGGCTCGCTGGTGTTCAGCCGGTTCGCCGACTGATGCTCCGCTGGGTCGACGGTCGACCCAGCGAGACGCTGTCCAGCCTGGATCGCGGCCTCGCCTACGGCGATGGGCTTTTCGAGACCATCGCCGTGCGCAGCGCCCGCCCACGGCTGCTCGAACATCATCTCGCGCGGCTGGCCGACGGCTGCCGACGGCTGTCCATCCCCCTCGACCAGGCGTTGCTGCGCGCCGAGCTGTTGGCTTTCTCCACGCAGTTGGGCGAGGGAGTCGCCAAGCTGGTCGTCACCCGCGGCGACGGTGCCCGCGGTTATGCGCCGCCTGCCGCGCCCACGCCGCGCCGGTTGTTGTTCGGCAGTCCCTGGCCCTCCTATCCGCCAGCCAACGTCACTCAGGGCGTTGAACTGTTTCCCTGTCGCACGCGCCTGGCCGAGCAGCCGTTGCTGGCCGGTATGAAGCACCTGAACCGGCTCGAGCAGGTCATCGCCCGTGGCGAGTGGCAGGAGCCGCGCTATGCCGAGGGGCTGATGCGGGACATGTCGGGACGGGTGGTGGAGGGGGTTTTCAGCAACCTGTTCCTGGTCCGTGAGGACCGATTGATTACCGCCGAGCTGAGCCGCTGCGGTGTCGCCGGGGTGATGCGCGCCTGGCTGCTGGAGCGGGCGGCGGAACAGCAGATCGTAGTCGAGATCCGGGATGTCGATTACGGCGAGTTGCTCGCTGCCGACGAAGTGTTTCTCTGCAACAGCCTTTATGGGATCTGGCCCGTGTGCCGTCTGGAGGGACATGTCTGGCCCGCCGGAGCGCTCACCCGTAAACTGCAGGGCATCCTCCGCACGCTTCTGGATTTCTGATTCGTGATACGCAAATTGTTGATTCTGCTCGAGGTTGGCGTATTGCTGGGCGGTCTTGCGCTGGGTTTCTGCGCCTGGCGACAACGCGAGGCGCTGCAGCAGCCGCTGGCCCTCGCCGAGGAGCGCCTGCTCGAGGTGCCCGGCGGCAGTACGCCAGGTGGCCTGCTGGGTGAGCTGGAGAGCGAAGCGGTGTTGCGCGATTCGTTCTGGCTTCGCCTCTACTGGCGTTTCAATCTGTCCGGGCAGAGCCTGCACAGCGGCGAGTACCGTCTCACGCCGGGCATGAGCGCCGCGGATCTGCTTCGCCTTTGGCAGCATGGTGAGGTCGTTCAGTACAGCCTGACGCTGGTGGAGGGCTGGAATTTCCATCAGGTGCGCCAGGCGCTGGAAAAACAGACCAAGCTGGAGCAGACCCTCGCCGGCATGGACGACCGCGAGCTGATGGCGCGCCTGGGCGAATCCGGCGCACATCCTGAAGGGCGCTTCTTCCCGGACACCTATCGCTATGTGCGCGGCACCAAGGACATCGACCTGCTGAAGCAGGCCAGGCAGCGCCTGCAACAGGTGCTCGACGAGGAATGGGCGCAGCGCGCCGAAGGCTTGCCGTACGCCGACGCCTACCAGGCGCTGATCATGGCCTCGCTGGTGGAGAAGGAAACCGGCGTGCCGTCCGAGCGCGGGCAGATCGCCGGCGTGTTCATCCGCCGCCTGGGTCTGGGCATGCTGCTGCAGACCGATCCGACCGTGATCTACGGCCTGGGCGAGCGCTACAACGGCAAGCTGACGCGCGCCCACCTGCGCGAGGCCAACCCCTACAACACCTACATGGTCGCCGGGCTGCCGCCGACACCGATCTCTTTGGTCGGCCGCGAGGCGATCCACGCCGCCCTGCATCCGGAACCCGGTAGCAGCCTGTACTTCGTCGCCCGGGGCGATGGCAGCCATCTTTTCTCCGACGACCTGGAGTCGCACAACCGTGCGGTGCGCGAGTACCAGTTAAAGCGCCGCGCCGATTACCGTTCCAGTCCGGCGCCGATTCCCGTTCCCCCGCAATCCCAGCAAAAGGAAGCCCCGTGAGCGGCCTGTTCGTTACCCTGGAAGGCCCGGAAGGCGCCGGCAAGAGCACCAATCGCGAGTACCTCGCCGAGCGCCTGCGGACGAGCGGCGTCGAGGTGCTGCTGACCCGCGAGCCGGGCGGCACACCGCTGGCCGAGCGCATCCGCGAGCTGTTGCTGGCACCCAGCGACGAGCCCATGGCGGCCGATACCGAGCTGCTGCTGGTGTTCGCCGCTCGCGCGCAGCATCTGGCCGAGGTCATCCGCCCGGCGCTGGCGCGCGGTTGCGTGGTGCTCTGCGATCGATTCACCGATGCCACCTACGCCTACCAGGGCGGCGGTCGCGGCTTGTCCACGGCGCGTATTGCCGAACTCGAGGCATTCGTCCAGGGCGACCTGCGCCCGCAACTGACGCTGATCTTCGACCTGCCGGTGGAAATAGGCCTGTCGCGCGCCGCCGCGCGTGGCCGTCTCGATCGCTTCGAGCAGGAGGGCCGTGGCTTCTTCGAAGCGGTGCGCCAGGCCTATCTCACCCGCGCCGCCGCCGTGCCGGCGCGCTACCGCATCGTCGATGCGGCGCAGCCGCTGGACGCCGTACAGCGCGCGCTCGATGGGCTGCTGCCCGAGCTGCTGGAGTTCGCCCGTGGCTGAAGCCTTTGCGTGGCAGGCCGCGCTCTGGCAGCAGATGGCCACGCGCAGCCAGCATGCGCACGCCTATCTGCTGCACGGCCCGGCCGGAATCGGCAAGCGCGCCTTCGCCGAGCGGCTGATGGCGCGGCTGCTCTGCCTGCAACCGCAGGGCGCCGATGCCTGTGGTCAATGCAAGGCCTGCCATCTGTTGGCGGCAGGCACCCATCCGGACAATTTCGTGCTGGAGCCCGAAGAGGCCGACAAGCCGATCAAGGTCGACCAGGTGCGTGAACTGGTGTCCTTCGTGGTGCAGACGGCGCAACTCGGCGGGCGCAAGGTGATCCTCGTCGAGCCCGTCGAGGCGATGAACCTCAACGCCGCCAACGCGCTGCTCAAGAGCCTCGAGGAGCCCTCGGGAAACACCGTGCTGCTGCTGATCAGCCATCAGCCCAGCCGCCTGCTGCCCACGGTCAGGAGTCGCTGCGTACAGCAGGCCTGCCCGCTGCCGAGTGCCGGGCAGAGTCTGGCCTGGCTCTCTGCCAACCTTCCGGAGGCGACGTCGGAGATGCTCGCCGAGCTGCTCGAGCTGGCCGGCGGCTCGCCGCTGGCGGCCAAGCGCCTGCATGGGCAGGGTGTGCTCGAGCTGCGTGCGCAGGTCGTCGACGGGGTGAAGAAGCTGCTCAAGCAGCAGCAGGGCGCCAGCCAGTTGGCCGAGGGTTGGAATGCCGTACCGCTGCAACTGCTGTTCGACTGGTTCCATCAGTGGGCGCAGCTGATGCTGCGCTACCAACTGACCCGTGATGAAGACGGGCTCGGGCCGGCGGACATGCGCAAGGTCGTTCAGTATCTGGCGGACAAAACTCCGCAGGGCAAACTGTTGTCGATGCAGGACTGGCTGTTGGCGCAGCGGCAGAAGGTTCTCGGCAAAGCCAACCTGAACCGTGTGCTGCTTCTCGAGGCTCTCCTCGTGCAGTGGGCAAGCCTGCCTGGGCCGGGCTAGAATCGCGTCAACTACCGCATTGGGATACCGCATGAGCCTGCCACCGAACCTGGGTCCGCGTAACGGAATCCTGTCCCTGACCATCAAGGACAAATCCGTGTTGTATGCCGCCTACATGCCCTTCATCCGGAACGGCGGTCTGTTCATCCCCACCAACAAGAGCTACAAGCTCGGTGACGAAGTGTTCATGCTGCTGAACCTGATGGACGAGCCGGAGAAGATTCCGGTGGCCGGCAAGGTGGTCTGGATCACGCCGAAGGGGGCCCAGGGCAACCGTGCCGCCGGTGTAGGTGTGCAGTTCAACGAGGGTGACAACACCGCCCGCAACAAGATCGAGACCTACCTCGCCGGCGCGTTGAAGTCCGATCGCCCGACCCACACGATGTAAACCAACCCGCTGGCGCCCGCCATACCTTCCTCATCCTCGTAGATTTGCCATGCTCGTCGACTCTCATTGCCACCTCGACCGCCTCGATCTGGCTGCCCACGGCGGCTCTCTCGATGCCGCGCTGGAGGCGGCGCGCGCGCGCGGTGTCGGACATTTCCTCTGCATCGGCGTGAGCGCGGACAACGCCGCGGCCGTGAAGGCGCTGGCCGAGCGTTATGCCGATGTGCACTGTTCGGTTGGCGTGCATCCGCTGGACCTTCAGCCCGGCGCCGCGCCGGCTCTCGACTGGCTGCTGGCCGAACTCGAGCATCCGCGCGTCGCCGCCATCGGCGAGACCGGTCTGGACTATCACTACGAACCGGAGGCGGCCGAGCTGCAGCAGCAGGCATTCCGTCTGCACCTGCAGGCGGCCCAGATCACCGGCAAGCCCGTCATCGTGCATACCCGCGAAGCGCGGGCGGACACCCTCGCGCTGCTGCGCGAGGCGGCGCTGCCCCAGGCCGGCGTGCTGCACTGCTTCACCGAGGACTGGGAAATGGCCAAGGCGGCGCTGGATATCGGCTTCTACATCTCGCTGTCGGGCATCGTCACCTTCCGCAACGCCGACGCACTGCGCGAAGTGGCGCGGCAGGTGCCGGCGGATCGCCTACTGGTGGAAACCGATTCGCCGTACCTCGCACCGATCCCCCATCGCGGCAAGCCCAACCTGCCGCAATACGTACGTGAGGTGGCGGAGTTCCTCGCCGAGCTGCGCGGGGTCGGCTTTGACACGCTGGCCGAGCAGACCACGGCCAACTTCAAGCGGCTGTTCCCGCTCGCGCGGTTCTGAGCAGGCAAAAAAAACCCGGGTTCTGGGGGTGAATCCGGGTCAAGACCATTTAGGAGTTGCATCAGGACGCGCGGTCCACGGCGCCTGCCCGTTCGGCGTTCGGGGGAAAACGCTGCATCCGGTGATTGGATTATTGACCAGGTCGGCGTGGCGTCCAGCGAATGCTGATCGTTTTTTAAACAGATTTGGAATACCGCTGCGTTTGCTGAGCACTCACCCCTCTACCTTCTGACGCAGCACGTTCAGGGTCTCCTCGATTACCCGCGTTTCGGTGTAAAAGTGCGGCGACAAGCGAATGCCGGCGCCTCGCTGGGCGCAGACCACCTGATGATCCTTCAGATGGGCGAAAAGCCCGGCGTTGTCGCAGCCGTTCAGGCTGAAGGTCAGGATTCCGGCGCGGCGGGCCGGGTTCAGCGGGCTGTGCAGGCGGACGCCGGGAATTGCCTGCAGCCCTTCCTGCAGCCATTGCACGCGCTCTTCCAGCGCCTTGCCCACCGCGTCCATGCCGATCTCTTCGAGCAGCGACAGACTGGCTTCCAGGCCCATGGCGCCGAGCATGTTCGGGCTGCCGCATTCGAAGCGGCGAGCGCTGCGTGCCGGTTCCCAGTCGACGCGGTCGTAGTCGCCGGCGTGCTCCAGCATGTGCCAGCCGTATTCGTGCAGCTTCAGCTGGTCGCGCAGATCACGGCGGCAATAGAACACGCCGAGGCCTTCCGGACCGAGCATCCACTTGTGTCCGTCAGCCATGGCGAAGGCGCAGTGGCTGGACTGGACATCGAAGGGTAGGGCGCCCAGTTGCTGGATAGCGTCGATGCACAGGAGTACGCCGTTCTGCTGGCAGCCCTGGCCCAGGCGCGGCAGGTCAAGGCGCAGCCCGCTGGCGTATTGCACCGCGCTGATGGCCATCAGTCGCGTTCGTGGTCCGCAGGCGGCGAGCAGCGCGGCTTCGGGGTCCTTGCCGGCCAGTCTGACCTGGATCACCTCGACACCTTGCGGCTTGAGCGCTTCCCAGACGACACGGTTGGATGGGAATTCCTCGTCGCTGATGATCACCTGATCGCCGCTGCGCCAGTCGAGGCCGAAGGCCACGAAGGACAGCGCCTCGGAAGTGTTCTTCACCAGCGCGATATCCGCGATGCCGGGCGCGTTGAGCAGGCGTCGCAGGCGTTCGCGCAAACGGTGTTCCACGTCCAGCCATTGCGGGTAGTCACGCGCGCCGTGCGTGGCGTTCTCTTCGGCGAAGGCGCTTATCGCCAGGCTCGCGCGTTTTGGCCAGGGGGCGACCGCAGCGTGATTCAGATAACGCAGGCCGGAAGCCTGCGGGAACTCGTCTTGAAAGGCATACATGATGGATGTTCCGTGCAATTTGCGGCCGGTTGGGCATAATATCCCGCTTCGATTTTCACCTTAGTCTTCCTATGCAGAAAGAACCCCGTAAGGTCCGAGAATTCCGCCGCCGTGAGCAGGAGATCCTCGACACCGCGCTCAAGCTGTTCCTCGAGCAAGGTGAAGACAGCGTCACTGTCGAGATGATCGCTGACGCAGTCGGTATCGGCAAAGGCACGATCTACAAGCACTTCAAGTCGAAGGCGGAGATTTACCTGCGCCTGATGCTCGACTATGAGCGCGACCTCAACGAGCTGTTCCACTCGGACAAACTCGACAACGACAAGGAAGCGCTTTCGCGCGCCTACTTCGAGTTCCGCATGCGCGATCCGCAGCGCTACCGGCTGTTCGACCGGCTCGAGGAGAAGGTCGTCAAGGGCAACCAGGTGCCGGAAATGATCGAGGAGCTGCACAAGATTCGTGCCTCGAACTTCCAGCGTCTGACCCGTCTGATCGAAGGCCGTATCGCCGAGGGCAAGCTGGAGAACGTGCCGCCGTATTTTCACTATTGCGCCGCCTGGGCGCTGGTGCACGGCGCCGTCGCGCTCTACCACTCGCCGTTCTGGAGCAATGTGCTGGAGGATCAGGAAGGCTTCTTCCAGTTCCTCATGGACATCGGCGTGCGCATGGGCAACAAGCGCAAGCGCGACGGCGATACACCTGCCGCCTGAAGACTTCGGGCGCTTCCTGCGGGTAGCGCGGCCACTCGCTCGCTGAATTTCTCCCCGCATGTTCGGTCCGTTGTAGTGATGGCGCGGAAGCTGCATTGACCGCCCATCCGCCGGTTTCCCGTCGCCGGCGCCAGGAGAAGATTCGATGCGACGCATGATTCCGTGGTTGGTGCTGCTTTGCCTGAGTGGCTGCATGAAGGTCAGCGACATGGCCGAGGGCACCCGCTATCAGCTGGCCGACGCCGGCATTCTCGATCACAGTGCCACCGAGCGGGCCAATAACCGGCGCCTGCAGCCCGACTCCTTCATCTACATCGCCCAGGGGCATTTCATTCCGCCCGGTAGCGCCTACCCGCGACCTAACGTCGTCGCCGAGGAAGCCTTCAACGGTTTCGTCGAGTATTTTCCGATGGTTCGCCGCGCCCGCGGCCCGCTCGGGCTGGACGAGGCGATGGCCGAGGCACGCGGCTTCGGCGCGCATTACCTGCTGTACGCCCGCTTCGCCAGTGCCGACGACCGCATAGGCACGGTGGAAGAGTGGGAGGACCAGGAAGCGCTGGACCGCCTGGGCATCGACCGCGGGGTGATCCAGCTGATGCTGGTCGAAACCAGCACCAATTTCCTGGTGGACACTGCACGCATCCGCAACCGGGGCGGTTTTCTGACGTTCTACGATCAACGCCCGGAGGATTTGCTGGCGCCGCCACTGCGCGATTACGCCCAGCGTCTGCTGGGCCTGAACACGAGGTGAACATGAGCGAATCAGGCAAGGCCAACGATCTTCTGGCGCAGATCCCCAAGGGGGAAAAGAAAGGCCTGCCGCCCGTGCACTTGTGGAACCCCGACTTCTGCGGCGACATCGACATGCGTATCGCCCGGGACGGCACGTGGTACTACCTGGGAACACCGATCGGGCGAAAGCCGATGGTCAAGCTCTTCTCCACCATCATTCGGCGCGATGGCGACGATTATTTTCTGATCACGCCCGTGGAAAAGGTCGGCATCACGGTGGACGACGCGCCGTTCGTGGCGCTGACGTTGCAGGTGGAAGGCGAGGGCGAGCGGCAGGTGCTGCGCTTCATGACCAACGTCGATGAGGAGATCGTAGCCGGTGAAGCGCATCCGATCCGGGTGATGCTCGACAAGGACACCGCGGAACCTGCGCCTTATCTGCGGGTGCGCGGCAACCTGGATGCGCTGATTCACCGCAATGTCTTCTACCAGATGGTCGAGCTGGCGGTGCCGCGCGATCAGGATGGCGAGTGCTGGCTGGGTGTCTGGAGCAGCGGCGTTTTCTTCCCCATCGGACCGCTGCCGGCTTGATGCCTGCGCTTTTCGCACCCACAAAAAAGGCCCCGAGGGGCCTTTTTCATTACTCACATGTTGGGGTAGTTTGGCCCGCCGGTGCCTTCCGGGGCGACCCAGGTGATGTTCTGCGCCGGGTCCTTGATATCGCAGGTCTTGCAGTGGACGCAGTTCTGCGCGTTGATCTGGAAGCGCTTCTCGCCATCTTCCTGAGTCACCACCTCATAGACGCCTGCCGGGCAGTAACGCTGGGCCGGTTCGTCGTACAGCGGGAGGTTCTGGCCGATCGGAATGCTCGGATCGGTCAGTTTAAGGTGGATCGGCTGATCCTCTTCGTGGTTGGTGCTGGAGAGGAACACCGAGGAGAGCTTGTCGAAGCTGATCTTGCCGTCCGGTTTCGGGTAGCTGATCTTCTCCGCTTCGGAGGCTTTCTTCAGGCAGGTGTGGTCCATGCGCGTGTCGTGCAGGGTCAACGGCAACTTGCCACCGAGCAGGTTGTACTCGACGAAGCTGAACGCCGGGCCGAGCAGCGGGCCGAACTTGTGCATCGCCGGGCCGAAGTTGCGGGTCTGGTACAGCTCGTCATGCAGCCAGCTGGCCTTGAAGCCGTCCACGTAGTTGTTCAGTTCATCGGCCTCGCGACCGGCGGCGAGCGCCTCGGCGATGGCTTCGGCGGCGAGCATGCCGGACTTCATCGCGGTGTGGCTGCCCTTGATCTTGGCCGCGTTGAGCGTACCGAGGTCGCAGCCGATCAGTGCGCCGCCCGGGAAGACCATCTTCGGCAGCGAGTTGTAGCCGCCCTTGACCAGCGCGCGTGCGCCGTAGGAAATACGCTTGCCGCCTTCCAGGTACTGCTTGATCACCGGGTGGTGCTTGTAGCGCTGGAACTCGTCGAACGGCGACAGGTGCGGGTTGCTGTAGGCGAGGTCGACGATCAGCCCGACGACGACCTGGTTGTTCTCCAGGTGATAGAGGAACGAACCGCCCGGGTTTTCCTTGTTCAGCGGCCAGCCGGAGGTGTGTACCACCAGGCCTTGCTCGTGCTTGGCCGGGTCGATTTCCCAGAGTTCCTTGATGCCGATACCGTAGTGCTGCGGGTCGGCATCCTTGGCCAGGTTGTAGCGCTTGCCCAGCTGTTTGCCGATATGACCGCGGCAGCCCTCGGCGAACAGCGTGTACTTGCCGCGCAGCTCCATGCCGGGGGTGAACACGCCTTCTTTCGGGTGGCCTTCGCGATCGACACCGAGATCGCCGGTGACGATGCCGCGGACGATGCCGCTCTCGTCGATCAGCGCTTCCTGGGCGGCGAAGCCCGGATAGATTTCGACGCCGAGGTTCTCCGCCTGCTGGGCCAGCCAGCGGCACAGGTTGCCGAGGGAAATGATGTAGTTGCCTTCGTTGTGCATCGGTTTGGGCACGAAGAAGTTCGGGACCTTGGTGGCTTTGTCCGCGCTATTCAGCAGATAGATGTCGTCGCGCTTCACCGGCGTGTTGAGCGGGGCGCCGAGCGCTTTCCAGTCGGGAAAGAGTTCGTTCAGGGCGCGCGGCTCGAACACGGCGCCAGATAGAATGTGGGCGCCGACCTCGGAACCTTTCTCGACCACGCAGACGCTGATTTCCTGGCCCGCTTCGGCGGCCTTTTGTTTCAATCGACAGGCGGCGGACAGACCAGCAGGGCCAGCGCCTACGATGACGACGTCGAATTCCATGTATTCGCGTTCCACAGCTATCTCCTAATCAAGGCTCTTCGGTTTTATGATGGTGCCGGTCTTTCCCTGACCAGAGCTGCGCGCATTATATCCACACCCTCGTGCGGGTCCAATACAAACGTTTGTTTGAATCTGCGCAAAGCCTGATAGAATCGGCTTTGGCGGCTGTTTTGGGATCTTTTCCTCGTATTGACCCGATTGGGCGATACGGTCAAGATACGAGCCATTTTGCGCTTAACGTACAGTTCGACGGTCGGTCCCGGCCGACATGCAATGCCCATCAGGCCTGTCTGACGGGTTTCTTTTTCACCGGAGAACAACGAGGAATCCATGAAGGTTCTTGTAGCTGTCAAACGAGTGGTTGACTACAACGTCAAGGTTCGCGTCAAAGCGGACAACTCCGGCGTTGACCTTGCGAACGTGAAGATGTCGATGAACCCCTTCTGCGAAATTGCCGTGGAAGAAGCGGTTCGCCTGAAGGAGAAGGGCGTGGCCACCGAGATCGTGGTCGTCAGCATCGGCCCGAGCGCCGCACAGGAACAGCTGCGCACTGCACTGGCACTGGGTGCCGACCGCGCCGTGCTGGTCGAATCGAGCGAAGAACTGACCTCGCTGGGCGTGGCCAAGCTGCTCAAGGCCGTGGTCGACAAGGAGCAGCCGCAACTGGTGATCCTCGGCAAGCAGGCGATCGACAGCGACAACAACCAGACCGGCCAGATGCTGGCGGCGCTGACCGGCTACGGTCAGGGCACTTTCGCCTCCAAGGTCGAAGTTTCCGGCGACAAGGTCAACGTCACCCGCGAGATCGACGACGGCCTGCAGACCGTCGCGCTGAACCTGCCGGCGATCGTCACCACTGACCTGCGCCTCAACGAGCCGCGTTACGCCTCGTTGCCGAACATCATGAAAGCCAAGAAGAAGCCGCTGGAAACCCTGACGCCCGATGCGCTGGGTGTATCCGTTGTTTCCACCAACAAGACCCTGAAAGTCGAAGCACCGGCCGTACGCAGCGCCGGTATCAAGGTCAAATCGGTGGCTGAACTGGTCGAAAAACTGAAGAACGAAGCGAAGGTAATCTAAATGACGATCCTGGTAATCGCTGACTACGTCACCGTCGGGCAGGCCAACACCGCAGTTGCGCCCTCGACCCTGAATACCGTTGCCGCCGCCGCCAAGATCGGTGGCGACATCCACGTGCTGGTCGCCGGCGACGGCGTTGCCGACGTGGCGGCTGCCGCCGCGAAGATCGCCGGTGTGAGCAAGGTGCTGGCTGCCGACAACGCGGCCTACGCGCATCAACTGCCGGAAAACGTCGCCCCGCTGGTCGTCGAGCTGGCGAGTGGCTACAGCCACGTGCTCAGCGCGGCCACCGCCAACGGCAAGAACATCATGCCGCGCGTCGCCGCCAAGCTGGACGTCGACCAGATCTCCGAGATCGTCTCGGTCGAGTCGGCCGACACCTTCAAGCGCCCGATCTATGCCGGCAACGCCATCGCCACCGTGCAATCGAACGCCTCGGTGAAGGTCATCACAGTACGTGCCACCGGTTTCGACGCCGTCGCCGCAGAAGGCGGTTCGGCCAGCGTCGAGGCTGTCGGTGCTGCCCACGATGCAGGCGTTTCGTCCTTCGTCGGTGAGGAACTCGCCAAATCCGACCGTCCTGAGCTGACGGCCGCGAAGATCGTCGTATCTGGCGGTCGCGGCATGCAAAACGGCGACAACTTCAGCCACCTGTACTCGCTGGCCGACAAGCTCGGCGCCGCCGTGGGTGCATCGCGCGCCGCGGTCGACGCCGGCTTCGTGCCGAACGACATGCAGGTCGGCCAGACCGGCAAGATCGTCGCGCCGCAGCTGTACATCGCCGTCGGTATCTCCGGTGCGATCCAGCACCTGGCCGGCATGAAGGACTCCAAGGTGATCGTCGCGATCAACAAGGATGAAGAAGCACCGATCTTCCAGGTGGCCGATTACGGCCTGGTGGCGGATCTGTTCGAGGCCGTGCCGGAGCTGGAAAAGCAGCTCTGATCCGACGCCCGACCTGAAAAAGCCCGCTTTCGAGCGGGCTTTTTTGTGGGCGCGGAATGTGCCCAGATCACCGAATTGTCATTATTTCCTGTTCATGGCGCCGCGGATTTTGTACAAGGACGGATAGCGTAGCGGGGGACAGGCGGTAGGGCGTCCTGCTACGAAAGACCGTTTTTGACTATCGGCCGAGATCCAGCATGGGCAGATACGCCTGGTTTACATCGTTGCTGTTGGGATTCGCTCTTGTTCCAAATTGGCTCATGGCCGCCGGCAAATGCGAGCGTCTGGTCGCTACCGGCAACCCCGAATATCCGCCTTACCTGTGGCGCGACCCGAAGAACCCCAAGCAATTGGTCGGTGCCAACGCCGATCTGCTCAAGCACATTGGCAAGGAACTCGGGGTCACGATCGATGTGATCTACACCGGCCCTTGGTCACGTGCTCAGGATGAAGTGCGTACCGGACGCGTCGATCTCCTCGCCGGAGCTTTCCTGACCTCGGCGCGGCTGGACAGCATGGACTACATCCATCCGGCCATTTACGAGACCCCCAGCGTGGTGTGGATTCGTCAGGGCGAGACGTTCCCCTACAGTGCCTGGGACGACCTGCGTGGCCACAGCGGGCGAACCCTGGTGAATAACAGCTTCGGCCAGGCATTCGATACCTTCGCCCAGGAAAACCTGCAGCTGGAAACGGTGCCGAGCCTGAACCAGGCCTTCCAGATGCTCCTGCTCGAGCGCAGCGATTACGTGATCTACGAGCAGTACCCAGGGCTCGCGCTGGCGCGCAAGATGAACATCGCCGACCAGCTCGAAGTGCTCTCTCCACCGGTTTCCAGCGAGGGGCTGTTTCTCACGCTGTCCCACGATTCGGCCTGCAACGAGCCCTGGTTGCGCGGACAACTGGCGAAGAAAATGACAGAATTGAGCGCTGCCGGTCTGCCGCAGACCCTGCTGCAGAGCAATCTCGAGCGCTGGGAGCAGGAAAACGCCCAGACGGCCAGTGAATCGACTCCATAGGAATCCGTTTTGAGTAATCGCTTATTCGCCGCCGGCGTGGCGTTCATGTTTCTCGCCGGTTGCGCCACCGATCCCATCCCCGCCGAACAGATTCGCCTGACCGAACAAGCCGTGGCCCAGGCCAAGGCCGTCGGTGCCGTCGAACAGATGGACGAGCTGGTGCTTGCCGAGACCAAGCTGGCCGACGCCCAGAGCGCCATCGCCGACCAGGACTACAAGCGCGCGCGGGTTCTGGCCGAGCAGGCCGAACTGGACGCACGGCTCGCCGAGGCGCGGGTGCTGACCAGCAAGAGCGAGGCTCAGTTGGCCGACCTGCACGGCAAACTGAACCGCCTGCGCAAGCAACTGGGAGAGCAGCAATGAGCCGTTTTCTCGCCGTGGCGGGAGGTGTCTGCCTTCTTGCCCTTGCCGGTTGCGCCACTTCGCCACAGGCACAGCAGTCGCTGGAACAGGCGCATGCCGCGTTCGATGCGGTGAAGGACAACGCCGAGGTGTTGCACGCGGCGCCCAAGGATGTGATTCGCGCAGGCGAGTCGCTGGCGCGTGCCGACCGGTTGTCCAGCTATTCGGGGAGCGACGACGATGTCGTTCACTTCGCCTACCTGAGCCAGCGCTACAGCGCGATCGCCACCGAGCACGGCAAGCTGACCCAGAACAACGAGCGCCTGGCCGCCCTGGAGCTCGAGCGTCAACGCCTGCAACTGACGCTGCGCGAGGCCAAGTTGCTCAGCGTGCAGCAGCAGGGCGCGCTGCTCGATGCGCAGATGGCCAGCGTCCTGACCAGCAACACCGACCGTGGGCTGGTGATGACGCTGGGCGACGTGCTGTTCGACACCGGCCACTCGGAGCTGAAGGCTTCGGCCAACCGCACCGTGCTCAAGCTCGCGCAGTTCCTGCAACTCAACCCGCGTCGGATCGTGCGCATCGAGGGCTACAGCGATGCCCGCGGCGATGCCAAGATGAACCTGGAGCTTTCCCGCGCGCGGGCCCAGTCGGTGGCCGACATGCTCGAAGACCTCGGTGTGGATGCCAAGCGCATGCGGGTGCAGGCGCTCGGCGAGGCGTACCCGGTCGCGGAGAATGCGTCCTCCATCGGCCGCGCGCAGAACCGCCGCGTGGAGATCGTCTTCTCCGACGAGCAGGGGCACCTCAGCGACGAACGCTGAGTGGCCGCGGAGCCCAACCCGGCGTTCATCTCGAGCGCCGGGTTTTTTTATGGGCTAACGAACCAGCAGGCTGGCGCAATTGTGAAACGGACAGCAGAATGAGGTAACTGTGCCGGTGCACATCGGACTATCACGACACTGTTACGCACGCTACGGACCGCCGCCATGACCAACCTCCTGCTTTACCAGCGCATCGCCCAGCAACTGGCCGAGGACATCCGCCGTGGTGTCTACCAGCCAGGCGAGCGTGTGCCCTCGGTGCGCAAGATGAGTTCGCAGCTCAGCGTCAGCCACGCGACCGTCCTGCAGGCCTATGCCAATCTGGAAGACCAGGGACTGATCCGCGCGCGTCCGCAGTCCGGGTACTACGTGCACCAGACGCCGGCGCTGACCGCGCCGACGCCGGACATCGCCCGCGTCGAGTTGCCCGGGCTGGTCACGCGGGCGAGCATCATCAACCAGGTACTCACCGAGTCGCGCCGCGAAGGCGTGTTTCCATTCGGAGCGGCGGTGCCGCACGTGGATTACCTGCCCGTGCGCGCGTTGCACCAGCAGTTGGCCAAGGTCACCCGGTTCCAGAGCCCGCGGGCATTCAGCTACATGTTCAGCCCGGGCTTCGAGCCGCTGCGCCGGCAGGTAGCGATCCGCATGCGCGATGCCGGCGTGGTGGTCGACCCGTCGGAAGTGGTGATCACCCACGGCTGCGTCGATGCCCTGCAGATGTCGCTGCGCGTGCTGACCCAGCCGGGCGACCTGATCGCTACCGAGTCGCCGACCTATTACGGCCTGCTGCAACTGGCCGACCTGCTCGGCCTCAAGGTCATCGAGATCCCCAGCGATCCGACCACCGGGATCAGTCTCGAGGCATTGCAACTGGCCGCCAACCAGTGGCCGATCAAGGCGCTGGTGCTCACCGCGCGGTTGAGCAATCCGCTGGGCGGAACGATTCCGGAGGACCGCCAGAAGCAACTGCTGCGCTTGGCCAACGAGTTCGATATCCAAATCATCGAAGACGATATCTACGGCGAGCTGATGTTCGAGCAGGGCGGGGTGAAGGCACTCAAGGCCCATGACCGGCACGGGCGGGTGATCTACTGTTCGAGCTTTTCCAAGACCCTGTCGCCGGGCGTGCGAATCGGCTGGATAGTCGCCGGCAAATACCAGAACGATATCCAGCGGCTGCAGACGTTCACCACCCATTCGGCCTGCAGCGTCACGCAGATGGCGGTCGCCGCCTACCTTGAAAACGGCGGCTATGACCGTCATCTGCGTTACATACGCCAGGAGTACCGAAAGAACCTCAGTGCGTTCCAGCTCGCGGTGCAGCAGCATTTCCCGGAGGGTACGCAGATCACCCGGCCCAACGGCGGCTTCATCCTCTGGGTCAGTCTGCCGGCGCGGGTGAATACCAAGGAACTGCAGGTCCGGGCATTGCAGCAGGGCATCAGCATCGCGCCCGGGTTGATCTTCAGCAACACCGAGCAGTTCAACCATTGCGTCCGTCTGAACTGCGGAATTCCGTGGAACCGCGAGGCCGAGCGGGCGTTCATAACCTTGGGCCTGCTAGCGACTCAGCTGTGCCAGGATGCCGTGAGCCTGTTGTAGGAAATTGTCCATCGGGTCAACCCTTGGGCTGGCCTCAGCGCTATAGAATAGATGCCATGATTTCGCGAATGACCACCCTTTGCCTGGCGCTTCTGCTCGCCGCCTGTGACAGCGGCGACAAGCCGGCCGGGCCGCCGAACGAGCCTGCCAGGCCGAAGCCCGTCACCCAGGTCGAACCTGCCGCGCCGCGCAAGGAACTGCCGCCGCCGGTGGCGACCAAGCCCGTGGTGGCCGACAGCTCCGCAGCCAAGCCGGCGCCGCAGGCACCTGCACCGGCCGCGCCGGTGGTCAAATCCAAAGGCAAGGCGAAGGGTACGCCCGCAGACACGCCCGTCGAGGAAGTCACGCTGGCCAAACCCAAGCTGGACCTGAGCCTGCCCCGCGAACTGGTGCAAAGCCTCGAGCCCGAAGCCAAGCAGAAGGCCACCACCAAGTCGGAAAGTGGCCTGCTGCCGCCGATGTTCGCCGAGAAGGAGAACGTGCAGCAGCCGTTCCAGCTCAGCGGGCGGGTCATCTCCAATGAGCTGGAGCGCAACAGCGGCATCGAAGGCGCCGAGCTGCAGTTCCATTTCCGCCAGTAAGTCGCCCGCGTCACCCCGACCGTTCTGCCTTGCGGTCAGTCGAGAAACAGATCGCTTATCAGGCTGCCGCCTTCGGGGTCGAAGCGGTACTGCTCGAATTCGCTCTGTCCCTGTTCACGCAGAATTTCCTCGTCGATCAGCAAACGCCCGCTGAGCTGCCGGCCTTCCGTGCAGAGGATGGCGTGGGCAGCGTCGGCCATGATCGCCGGCGTTCGGGCGCGCCGGAAGGCGTCGCGGCTGCCCAGCTCGAACTCGATCGCCGCGGTGGCGATCATCGTTTTCGGCCAGAGCGCGTTGACGCTGATGCCATAGTGGCCGAACTCCCCGTGCATCCCCAGGCTGAGCATGCTCATGCCGTACTTGGTCACCGTGTAGGGCCCGTGCTGGGCGAACCACTTGCCCGCCAGGTTCAGCGGCGGGCAAAGGCTGAGGATGTGCCCGTTGGCGCTTTGCTTCAGGTAGGGCAGCGCCGCCTGGCTGCAGACCATCACTGCGCGGGTATTTATCTGGAACATCAGGTCGAAGCGTTTGGGTTCGAGCTTCTCGACGCCGAGCAGCTTGATCGCGCCGGCATTGTTGACCAGCGCATCCAGCCCGCCGAAGTGTTCGGCCGCCTGCGCCATGGCGGCAGACACCGCGCTCTCGTCGCGCACGTCGAGTTGCAGCGGCAGGGCCCTGCCGCCGGCTTCCTCCACTTCCTCGGCGACGCTGAAGATGGTGCCGGGCAGCTTGGCGTGGGGCTCGGCGCTCTTTGCCGCGACGACGATGTTGGCGCCGTCACGGGCCGCGCGCAGGGCGATCTCCCGGCCGATGCCGCGGCTGGCTCCCGTGATGAATAGCGTTTTGCCGTACAGGGACATGGTTGCTCTCCGCTCATTGTTGTTATGCAAGCCCTTGTCAGGCTTCGGATGGTTCGATCTCCACCAGCATCTGGCGATTCTTCACCTGCTCGCCCTTGTTCGCCTGGACCCGGACGACGATGCCGTCGAGGCCGGCCTTGAGCGAGTGCTCCATCTTCATGGCTTCCAGCACGACGAGCAGTTGCCCCTTGGCGACGCGCTCGCCCTCGCTCACCAGGACCTCGACGATGGCGCCGTCCATGGGCGCCTTGAGCGTGGTCGAGCCTTCCGCCTGTGAAGGGTCGGCCGCGGCCTGGGTCAGATCGACCAGTTCCAGATTGCCGGATGCGCCGTATAGCCAGAGTTTGTCGCCGGCCAGGTGGTAGGCCTGGCGCCGGCGGACTCCATCGATTTCCAGGGTCGCCCAGCGGCCGTCGCCATCGAGCAGCCGCAGCGCGATACGCGCTTCGCCAACCTGGGCGAGGAGCTGCGGCTGCGCGCCGGGTTCGATCACGCGCAGCTCCACCCGATGACGCTGCTCGGCCTGCCCGAGCTGGAAGCACGCTGTCGCCTGCGCCGCATTGCGCCAGCCCGTACGCTGGCGGTTCGCCTGCGCGTGGGACTGGTAGAGCAGGGCGGCGGCGCAGGCCAGCTCGCCGGTAGCAGCGCGTTGCGGAAACAGGCTGGCATCGTCGGCGAAATGCTCGGCGATGAAGGCGGTGCTGGCGCGTCCGGCGGCGAACTGCGGGTGCCTGAGCAGATTGGCGAGGAAACGCTGGTTGCCGTTCACGCCCAGCAGCACGCAGTCCTCGACCGCGCGGATCAGCTTGCGCCGCGCCTCGTCGCGGGTCGCGCCGTAGGCGATCACCTTGGCCAGCATCGGGTCGTAGAAAGGGCTGATGCGCTGGCCTTCGCGCAGGCCGTGGTCGATGCGGATGCCCTCGCGCTCGGCCGGCTCCCAGCGCAGCACCTCGCCGGTCTGTGGCAGGAAGCCGTGCGCCGGGTCCTCGGCGTACAGGCGCACCTCCATGGCGTGGCCGCTGAGCTGGATCTGCTCCTGGCGCAGCGGCAGCGGCTGGCCCTCGGCGACCTTGATCTGCCAGGCCACCAGGTCCTGGCCGGTGACCAGTTCGGTGACCGGGTGCTCGACCTGCAGCCGCGTGTTCATCTCCAGGAAGAAGAATTCGCCGTTTGCGTCCAGGAGAAACTCCACGGTGCCGGCGCCGACGTAGCTGACCGACGCCGCGGCCTTGACCGCCGCATCGCCCATCGCCTGGCGCAGCGCGGGTGTCATCACCGGGCAGGGCGATTCCTCGACGACCTTCTGGTGGCGACGCTGCACCGAGCAGTCGCGCTCGCCCAGGTGCACGACGTTGCCGTGTCTATCGCCGAAAACCTGGATCTCCACGTGGCGCGGCTGGACCAGCGCGCGCTCGAGGATCAGTTCGCCGTTGCCGAACGCGTTCTGCGCCTCCGAGCGTGCGGTGCGCAACCCGGCGATCAGCTCGCCACTGTCTTGCACCAGGCGCATGCCCCGGCCGCCGCCGCCGGCGCTGGCCTTGATCATCAACGGATAGCCGATGCGCGCGGCCTGTTCGGCCAGGTTCGCCTCGTCCTGATCGGCGCCCTCGTAGCCCGGAATGCAGGGCACGCCGGCGTCCAGCATGGCGATCTTGGACAGGCGCTTGCTGCCCATCAGGTGGATCGCCTCGACGCCCGGGCCGATGAAGACGATGCCCGCCGCTTCGCAGGCGCGGGCGAAGTCGGCATTCTCGGAGAGGAAGCCGTAGCCGGGATGGATGGCGTCGGCGCCGGTTTTCTGTGCCGCCGCGATGATGTTTTCGATCACCAGGTACGACTGGTTGACCTGGGCCGGGCCGATGCACACCGCTTCGTCGGCGAGTTCGACGTGGCGGGCGTCGGCGTCGGCCTCGGAATACACCGCCACGGTGCGGTAGCCGAGTTCGATGGCGGTGCGCATCACCCGGCAGGCGATCTCGCCACGGTTGGCGATGAGGATCTTGTCGAATGCAGCCATGTTGTTGTCCTACTCCTGCCGTTCGAACCACTGTGGTTTGCGTAGGGTGGATCGCGCTTATCGATTCACCGTGCGTGTTCTGGTGGTGTGAAGAGCGACATCCACCCTACGATCTGCCGTTAAAACGTAGGGTGGATCGCGCTTCATCGATCCACCGTGCGGTGTTTCGGTGGATGTGAAGAGCGACATCCACCCTACAAATGCTGGGTCTGTTTGTTCCCTCTCCGCCGACCTCCCTCCCGCAAGCGGGAGAGGGGAGAGCCACTACTGGGCCCACTTCGGCCTGCGCTTCTGCACGAAGGCCATCGTGCCTTCCACGCCCTCGCTGCCCAGCACCGCGTCGGCGAACAGGCCGGCGGCGCGGTCGAGCAGGGCGTCCAGTGGTTCGTCTTCGCTGGCCAGCAGCAGCGCCTTGGTCGTCGCATTGGCGCCCGGCGCGCATTGGCGCACCTGTTCGAGCACCTGCTGCAGACGCTGCTCCAGCTCCGCGTCAGGCTCGCTGAAATGCACCAGGCCCAGACGCAGCGCCTCCAGGCCGTCGAAACGTGTGGCGCTCAGGGCGAGGCGCCGGGCCTGGGTCAGGCCGATGCGTTTCACCACGAAGGGCGCGATCTGCGCCGGAACGATGCCCAGGCTGGTTTCCGGCAGGCCGAACCTGGCCGTCGTCGAGGCGATGGCGATGTCGGACACGCAGGCCAGGCCGAAGCCGCCGCCCAGTACCGCGCCTTCGAGAACGGCGATCAGCACCTGCGGAACCTGTTGCGCCTCTTCCAGCAGGGCGCCGAACGCGCGGTTCAGTTCGCGGTAGGCATCGCCGCCCCTGGCCCGCGCGCCGGCCATGTCCTTGATGTCGCCGCCTGCGCAGAAGTGCCCGCCCGCGCCGCGCAGCACCAGGGCGCGCACGTCGCGGTCCTGGCTCACGGCGGCGAGTACGGCGCGTAGCTCCCCGACCATCGCCAGGCTCATGGCGTTGCGGCTGTCCGGGCGGTCGAGGGTGACGTTCAGCACGCCAGCCTCGAGCTTCAGCAGCAGGGTTTCGCAGTGGGGCAGGTCGTTCATGGGAATACCTTCGAGTCCAGCGTTTCGCGGCGCAGGCCGCTACAGCACGTCGGGTGGATCACGTCTCATCGATCCACCGTGGTGGTGGATCGATAAAGCGCGATCCACCCTACGATCAAACCTTCTTCTTCCCCGGCAGGATGCCCATCAGCTTGCAGATGATGCCGAGCATGATTTCGTCGGCGCCGCCGCCGATGCTGACCAGGCGCACGTCGCGGTAGGCGCGCGCCACCGGGTTCTCCCACATGTAGCCCATGCCGCCCCAGTACTGCAGGCAGGCGTCGGTGACCTCACGGCCGAGGCGGCCGGCCTTGAGCTTGGCCATCGACGCCAGCTTGGTCACGTCGCGACCCATCACGTATTGCTCGGTGGCCTGGTAGACCAGCGCGCGCAGCGCCTCGATCTCGGTCTGCAGTTCGGCCATGCGGAAGTGGATGACTTGGTTGTCGATCAGCGGCAGGCCGAAGGTGTGGCGCTGCTTGCAGTAATCGATGGTGGCGTCGACGCAGTGCTCGAGGCCCTTGATCATGTTGGCGGCGCCGAACAGCCGCTCTTCCTGGAACTGCAGCATCTGCATCATGAAGCCGGCGCCTTCATGGCCGATGCGGTTGCGCTGCGGCACGCGCACGTTGTCGAAGAACACCTGGGCGGTCTCCGAGCTGCGCATGCCGAGCTTGTCCAGGTGCGGGCTGACGGTGATGCCGGGCGTCTTCATCGGCACCACGATCAGCGATTTGTTGACGTGTGGCTTGTCGTCGCTGGTGTTGGCCAGCAGACAGATGAAATCGGCCGATGGCGAGTTGGTGATCCACATCTTGCTGCCGTCGATCACGTAGTCGTCGCCGTCCTTGCGCGCGGTGGTTTTCAGGCCCGCCACGTCGGAGCCGGCGCCGACTTCGGATACGCCGATGCAGCCGACCATTTCGCCGCTGATGGCCGGGCGCAGGAACCCTTCGCGCAGCTCGTCCGAGCCGAAGCGCGCCAGGGCCGGGGTACACATGTCGGTCTGCACGCCGATGGACATCGGGATGCCGCCGCAATGGATAGTGCCGAACTCTTCGGCGGCGACGATCGAGTAGCTGTAGTCCAGGCCCATGCCGCCGAATTTCTCCGGCTTGGAGATGCCCAGCAGGCCCAGTTCGCCGGCCTTCTTGAAGATGTCGTGGATCGGGAAGCGGCCGTCCTTTTCCCACGCGTCGACGTGCGGGTTGATTTCCTTGTCGACGAAATTGCGCACCGTGCGGCGCAGCTCCTCGTGTTCCTGGGTGAAGATCATTGTTGTTGTTCTCCAGTAAGGGGTGCCGCGTAGGCCGTGCGCACCGCGATCTTGGTTGGTGCGCATGGCGCACCCTACGGTCGGTTCCTGCGCAGGTCTCCGTAGGGTGCGCTGTGCGCACCGATTCGTGTATCGGGATCAGAAACGCGCCACGCCGAAGCTGTTCTTCTTCAACGGCCGCCGTTCGGCCTCGGCGCAGATGTCCAGCAGATAGCCCAGCAGCGTCCGCGTGTCGCGCGGGTCGATCAGTCCGTCGTCCCACAGGTTGGCGGTGCCGTAGAGCGCGGTGGACTGGCTGTCGAGTTTCTGCGCGGTGACGCTTTCCAGCATGTCGAGCATCTTCGGGTCGGCGACCTTGCCGTCCTTGGCGTGCTTTTCCTCGGTGACGATACGCAGCACCTTGCCGGCCTGCGCGCCGCCCATCACCGCGGTACGGCTGTTCGGCCAGGCGAAGATGAAGCGCGGGTCGAGGCCGCGGCCGCACATCGCGTAGTTGCCGGCGCCATACGAGCCGCCGACCACCAGCGTCAGCTTGGGCACCGTGGCGTTGGCCACCGCCTGGATCATCTTCGAGCCGTGCTTGATCACGCCCTGGCGTTCGGACTCGGTGCCGACCATGAAGCCGGTGGTGTTGTGCAGGAACAGCAGCGGCGTGTTGCTCTGTTCGCAGAGCTGGATGAATTGCGCAGCCTTGGCCGCGCCCTGCGGGGTGATCGGGCCGTTGTTGCCGATCAGCCCGCACGGCTGGCCTTCGATGCGCAGGTGGCCGCAGACGGTCTGCGCGTCGAACTCCTGCTTGAAGGCGATAAACTCCGAGCCGTCGGCAATCCGCGCGATGATTTCGCGCACGTCGTAGGGCTTCCTGGGGTCGGCCGGAACCACGCCGAGCAGTTCTTCGGCCGGGTACAGCGGCTGCGCATGGGGCGCTCGCTGGCGCACCGGCAGCTGCGCGTTCCACGGCAGCATGGCGATGATCTCGCGGGCGATGCGCACGCCGTCGGCGTCGTTCTCCGCCAGGTACTCGGCGGTGCCGGCGACCTGGGCGTGCATCAGCGCACCGCCCAGTTCCTCGTCGGTGGCGATCTCGCCGGTGGCAGCCTTGAGCAACGGCGGGCCGGCGAGGAACATCTTGGCCTTGCCGCGCACCACCACCACGTAATCCGAGAGCCCCGGCTGGTAGGCGCCGCCGGCAGTGGATGAACCGTGCACCACGGTGATTTGCGGCAGGCCCATGGCGGAAATCCGTGCCTGGTTGGCGAAGCCGCGCGCGCCCTCGACGAAAATTTCCGCCGCGTAGTTGAGGTTGGCGCCGCCGCTTTCGGCCAGGGTCACCAGTGGCAACTTGTTTTCCATGGCGATCTGCTGCAGGCGCAGGGTCTTCTTCAATCCGCTGGGCGAGATGGTGCCGCCCTTGATCGCACTGTTGCTGGCGTTGATCAGGCAGCGCACCCCGGCGATGTAGCCGATGCCGGAGATGATTCCGCCGCCGGCCTGGGTGCCGTCCTTGTCGTCGTGCAGCTTGTAGCCGGCCAGTGCGCAGAGTTCGAGGAACGGGCTGCCGGCATCCAACAGCAGGTCGAGCCGTTCGCGCGGCAGCAGTTGGCCGCGGCGGTCGAACTTCTCCCTGGCCTGGGCGGCCTTTTCCAGGCATTGCCGTTCGACGCTGCGAAAGCCTTCGAGGGCCGCCAGCATGGCGTCGCGGTTGGCGGCGAAGGTGTCGCCGTGTACATCGAGTTCGGACTGGATCACCGGCATCGCGTCATTCTCCTTTCAGCACGTCCGGCAGGTAGGCCCGGTGGAAGCCGTTGTAGCCCTCGGGGTTCTTCGCGGCCCCAAGCGTCCAGGCCCGGCTGCCTTGGCTCGCCGCGCCGTCGATGCGGATGCTGTTGCCGCTGATGAAGGCCGCCGCCGGAGACAGCAGGAAGACGATGGCGGCAGAGACTTCCGACTCGCTGCCGATGCGTTGCAGCGGCACGTGATCCTTGAGCGAGCGGATCATCTTCTTCATCGCCTCCGGGTAGGTGTCCATGCCGCTGGAGGCGATCCACCCCGGCGCCACCGCGTTCACCCGCACCCCGGCATGACCCCACTCGACGGCGGCGGTCTTGGTGAAGTTCTCCATGCCTGCACGTGCCGCGCCGGAGTGGCCCATGCCGGGCATGCCGCCCCACATGTCCGCGAGCATGTTGACGATGCTGCCGCCGGTGCGGCTCATGCTCTGGTTGAAGACTTCGCGGGCGACCAGGAAGCCGCCCACCAGATTGGTGCGCACCACGGTCTCGAAGCC
>NZ_DJTK01000007.1:0-75800 GCF_002438225.1 Pseudomonas sp. UBA6310
CCGCTGCCGGAGGTCATGGTCAGGAAGGCGTTACGGAAACCGATCAGGCCACGTGCCGGCACGGTGTATTCCAGGCGAATACGACCCTTGCCATCCGGAACCATGTTGGTCAGGTCAGCCTTGCGCAAACCCATCTGCTCCATGATCGGACCCTGGTGCTGCTCTTCGATGTCGATGATGACGTTCTCGTAGGGCTCCTGCTTCTCGCCATTCACTTCCTTGATCACCACTTCCGGGCGGCCGA
This sequence comes from Pseudomonas sp. UBA6310, assembly GCF_002438225.1. NCBI lineage: Bacteria > Pseudomonadati > Pseudomonadota > Gammaproteobacteria > Pseudomonadales > Pseudomonadaceae > Pseudomonas > Pseudomonas sp. UBA6310. The sequence continues at coordinate 245 of NZ_DJTK01000007.1, forward strand.
CGGCCAGCTCGAAGCCTTCACGGCGCATGGTTTCGATCAGTACGGAAAGGTGCAGCTCGCCACGGCCGGAGACCTTGAACTTGTCGGCCGAATCGCCTTCCTCGACGCGCAGGGCGACGTTGTGCAGCAGCTCCTTCTCCAGACGCTCCTTGATGTTGCGGCTGGTGACGAACTTGCCTTCCTTGCCGCAGAACGGCGAGTCGTTGACCTGGAAGGTCATGGAAACGGTCGGCTCGTCGACGGACAGCGGCGGCAGGGCTTCGACGGCCTGCAGGTCGCAAAGGGTGTCGGAGATGTACAGCTCGTCCATGCCGCTGACGCAGACGATGTCGCCGGCCTGGGCTTCGGCGACTTCGACACGGTGCAGGCCCGAGTGACCCATGATCTTCAGGATGCGGCCCTGACGTTTCTTGCCGTCGGCGCCGATGGCGACGACCGGAGTGTTGGTCTTGACCTTGCCGCGAGCGATACGGCCGATGCCGATGACGCCGAGGAAGCTGTTGTAGTCCAGCTGCGAGATCTGCATCTGGAACGGGCCGTCGATATCGACCTTCGGCGGCGGAACGTGGTCGACGATGGCCTGGAACAGGGCATCCATGTGGTCGTCCATCTTCTCGTGATCGAGACCGGCGATGCCGTTCAGGGCGCTGGCGTAGACGATCGGGAAGTCGAGCTGCTCGTCGGTGGCGCCGAGGTTGTCGAAGAGGTCGAAGATCTGGTCGATGACCCAGTCCGGACGCGCGCCCGGACGGTCGATCTTGTTCACCACGAGGATCGGACGCAGGCCGGCCTTGAACGCCTTCTGGGTCACGAAACGGGTTTGCGGCATCGGGCCGTCCTGGGCGTCGACCACCAGCAGCACGGAGTCGACCATCGACATCACGCGCTCGACTTCACCACCGAAGTCGGCGTGGCCGGGGGTGTCGACGATGTTGATGTCGTAGCCGTTCCACTTCAGCGCGGTGTTCTTCGCGAGAATGGTGATGCCACGCTCTTTTTCCTGGTCGTTGGAGTCCATCACGCGCTCGCTTTCGAGCTCTTTGCGGTCCAGGGTGCCGGACAGGCGCAGGAGTTTGTCCACCAGGGTGGTTTTGCCATGGTCGACGTGGGCGATGATGGCGATGTTGCGGAGATTCTCGATCACAGTTCTATATCTCGTTTGTGGCACCGGGCTGAAGGTCCGGGCTGGAAGCGTGCTTTCCCCGTCGCCGATCAAGGAAACGGGGACTGAAACGGTAGGGCTCAGGCGTCGGGAGGGCGGTGGCGGATACTGCCGCCGAACAGCCCGGGCTGCTTAAGACGGGCGATAAACACGTACATTCGCATGCCCCTCGCTGAGCAGATGGTGAGCGTGCAAGCGGCTCATCACGCCTTTGTCGCAGTACAGCAGGTACTGGCGATTTTCATCCAGTTCCTTGAACTTGCTGTTGACGGCATAGAACGGCAGGTTGCGCACTTCGATGCCGGACAGTTCTAGCGGCGCCTCTTCCTGGTCGTCGGGGTGACGGATGTCGATCACCACCTGCCCCGGCAGCGCCTGGGCGATCTCCTCGACCTGGACGTCCTGCCCCAGCTCGTCGATCACCCGGTCCACGGTCATCCGCCGCGAACGCTGCAGCGCCCGCTCGAGAATCGCCATGTCGAACTGCTTTTCTTCGTATTCGATACGCGCCCGCTTGGCGCGGGTGGTCGGGTTTACCGAGATCACTCCGCAGTATTCCGGCATGTGCTTGGCGAACTCGGCGGTGCCGATTTCGTAGGCGGTATCGATGATGTCCTGCTTGTGCGCCGCGACCAGAGGGCGCAGCACCAGCATGTCGGTCGCCGAATCGATCACCGAGAGATTCGGCAGGGTCTGGCTGGACACCTGGGAAATCGCCTCGCCGGTCACCAGCGCATCGATTTGCAAATCTTCGGCCAGGCGCGTGGCGGCGCGCAGCATCATGCGCTTCAACACCACGCCCATCTGGCTGTTGTCGACCTTCTCCAGAATCTCGCCGAGCACTTCCTCAAACGGCACGCTGATGAACAGCACTCGGTGCGATTTGCCGAACTTGTCCCACAGGTAATGAGCGACTTCCATCACCCCCAGCTCGTGGGCACGACCGCCAAGATTGAAGAAGCAGAAGTGCGTGAGCAGGCCGCGACGCATCATCTGGTAGGCCGCCACCGTGGAGTCGAATCCGCCGGACATCAGTACCAGCGTCTGCTCCAGCGAGCCCAGCGGGTAACCGCCGATGCCATTGTGCTGGTGATGGATGACGAACAGGCGTTCGTGGCGAATCTCCATGCGCACTTCGACTTCCGGCTGCTTCAGCGAGATGCCGGCGGCGCCGCACTGCTGACGCAGCTGGCTGCCGACGTAGCGCTCGATCTCCATCGAGGTGAAGCTGTGCTTGCCGGCTCGCTTGCAGCGCACGGCGAAGACCTTGCCAGCCAGTTGGTCACCGAAATGCAGCTTGCACTTCTCCAGCACGTCGTCGAAATCGCCCAGCGGGTATTCGTGCACTTCGAGGAAATGGGTGATGCCCGGAACGCAGGTCAGCCGCTCGATGATCTGGCGCAGGACCTTCGGGTCCTCTACACGGGTCAGCAGCTCGAGGTTGTCCCACACGCCTTCCACACTCACGTCGGCATCCAGGTCGCGCAGAACCGTGCGCACATTCTTCGCCAGCTGGCGGATGAACTGCTTGCGCACCGGCCGGCTTTTGATGGTGATTTCCGGGAAGACCTTGACGATGAGTTTCATGGAAACAGCGCGTGCACGAAGCAGCCGAAAAAGAGGGGGGCGGATTATAGCGGAAAATTGCTCAAGGTTTAATCAGTGATTATCAGCCTACTTAGATACGCACCAATACAATGCAAACAAAAAACATCACGCACCAATTAAAGGCGCACACCCTCCTTAGATTGCCTTTGACCCCCTGAAAAATCACGTGTTTCGGGGTCGTTACCATTTCGGGGCGCTGGCATGCTAATTGCTCCCTTGTGAGGCAGGTTGCCCTGGCGGAGTATCCCTGCCCCGGCATCAACTGATACTGGGGGTATGCCAACCGCTCCCAGCCTTTCACCTGGAGGACAACATGTCGAAGTCGCTTCAACTGATCAAAGATAACGATGTGAAGTGGATTGATCTGCGCTTCACCGACACCAAGGGCAAGCAGCAACACGTCACCATGCCGGCACGCGATGCGGACGACGATTTCTTCGAGTACGGCAAGATGTTCGATGGCTCCTCCATCGCCGGCTGGAAAGGCATCGAAGCCTCCGACATGATCCTGATGCCCGATGACAGCACTGCCGTGCTTGATCCGTTCACCGAAGAGCCGACCCTGATCCTGGTCTGCGACATCATCGAGCCAAGCACCATGCAAGGCTACGATCGCGACCCGCGCGCCATCGCCCGCCGCGCCGAGGAATACCTCAAGTCCACCGGTATCGGCGACAAGGTGTTCGTCGGTCCGGAGCCGGAATTCTTCGTATTCGACGAAGTGAAGTTCAAGTCGGACATCTCCGGCTCGATGTTCAAGATCTTCTCCGAGCAGGCTTCCTGGAACACCGACGGTGATTTCGAAAGCGGCAACAAAGGTCACCGTCCGGGCGTCAAGGGCGGCTACTTCCCGGTACCGCCGGTCGACCACGACCACGAAATCCGTACCGCCATGTGCAACGCACTGGAAGAGATGGGCCTGAAGGTCGAAGTTCACCACCACGAAGTGGCGACTGCCGGCCAGAACGAAATCGGCGTGCTGTTCAACACCCTGGTCGCCAAGGCCGACGAAGTGCAGACCCTGAAGTACTGCGTGCACAACGTCGCCGACGCCTACGGCAAGACCGCTACCTTCATGCCGAAGCCGCTGTACGGCGACAACGGTTCGGGTATGCACGTCCACCTGTCGATCTCCAAAGAAGGCAAGAACACCTTCGCTGGCGAAGGCTATGCCGGCCTGTCCGACACCGCCCTGTTCTTCATCGGCGGCATCATCAAGCACGGCAAGGCACTGAACGGCTTCACCAACCCGTCGACCAACTCCTACAAGCGTCTGGTCCCGGGCTTCGAAGCACCGGTTATGCTGGCCTACTCGGCCCGTAACCGTTCCGCCTCGATCCGTATCCCGTACGTCAACAGCCCGAAAGCCCGCCGCATCGAAGCGCGCTTCCCGGATCCGGCTGCCAACCCGTACCTGGCCTTCGCTGCACTGCTGATGGCCGGTCTGGACGGTATCCAGAACAAGATCCACCCCGGCGATGCCGCCGACAAAAACCTGTACGACCTGCCGCCGGAAGAGGCGAGCCAGATCCCGCAGGTCTGCGGCAGCCTGAAGGAAGCCCTGGAAGAGCTGGACAAGGGCCGCGCGTTCCTGACCAAGGGCGGTGTGTTCTCCGACGACTTCATCGATGCCTACATCGAGCTGAAATCGGAAGAAGAAATCAAGGTGCGCACCTTCGTGCACCCGCTGGAATACGACCTGTACTACAGCGTCTAAGCCAGTAGCGTCAGCGAAAGGCCTCCCTCGGGAGGCCTTTTTCATATGCGTTCGAAAAGTCTCTGCACAACGTGCCGGGGCTTTCAGGCTCATCCGCCTTGCAAGCCGGGCGCCGGGGTGCAAGGCTTAAGGCATCCACTCACGGAGCCGCACCGATGCGCCTGTTGATTGCCTGCCTTCTCTGCCTGCTGACCCTGCCGGCAACCGCGCAGATCTACAAATACATCGATGCCAACGGCAAGACGGTGTTCACCAACCAACCGCCGGACGGCACCCAGGCGGAAACCATTCAGCTGCCGCCGACCAACACCGTGGATATCCAGACACCCAATCCGCCCCCCAGCCAGGGCTCCGACCAGCAGCAGGCGGATCAGCCGCCGTATGCGGTACTGCAGCTGAACGTGCCCACCACCGAGGCCATCCGCGCCAACAATGGCAGCTTCAGCGTGGATGTGATCCTGCAGCCCGAACTGAGTGCGGGTCATACGCTGCGCCTGCTGCTGGATGGCAACCCGTATGGCGTTCCCTATTCCTCGCTGCGCCTGCCACTGAGCAACATCGATCGCGGCGAGCACAGCCTGGCCGTCCAGGTCCTCAGTGGCGGCCAGTCGATCCAGCAGAGCGCGCCCATCACCTTCAGCGTGCAACGGGTCAACACCCAGAGCCCGGCGCTGCGTCCACCGCCATCCCCACCGCCACCACCGAGGCCCAGCAACTAGTGCCGAACGTTCGCCTGCTTTTTGTCCTGCTGCTGGTCGCGCTGCCTGCGGCCGCCGAGGTGTACACCTACGTCGATGCCGCCGGGAACCGTGTGTTCACCGACCAGCCACGGGCGGGCGACAACGCCAAGCGCGTCGAGCTGGCGCCGCCCAACGCGATGACCTCGGCGCCAGCGACGATCCACATGCGACCGCCCGCGACTGCGCCGGTGGCCGCGCCGCGCTACGACCTGCTGCGCATTCTGGTTCCCGAACCGGATGCGACCCTTCGCGATGGCGATGGCAAGCTGATCGTCACCGTGACCAGCGAGCCGAACCTGCTGCCCGGGCACAGTTTCCGGCTGTATCTGGATGGCAAGGTGGTCGGCGAACCGACGCGCAGCCCCGTGTTCCCACTCGCCGCGCAGGACCGCGGAACGCATCAGCTGTCGGTGGAAATCGTCGACGCCGCCGGCGTCGTTCTGGAGCGGACGCCGAGCCAGCCCTTCCACGTACAGCGTCCGAGCCTCGCGCAGAAACGCAACGTCAACCCCTGCAAGAAGGACGACTGGGGCGTGCGACCGGAATGCCCGCTGAAGGACAAACCTCCGGAAAAACGCGACATCCCCTTCATCCCGTTCATCTAAAGCAAAGCCGCGCACCAATAAAGAGCACGATAGTGCACTAATTTTTATACTCTCCCCAAATAAGCCCACTATCCGGCTGTTTTTTGCGCCGAAAAACAGCTTGCCGGAGGATTTCGGCCACAAAAGCGCGTCTTTTCAGGGCTTGGTTTGCTTTTTGCATTTTTCCAGCATCCTTTGAGACCTGCGCACTCATGACCAACGATTCTCCCCTGCACCGGCTGTTGCTCGACAATCTCACCACCGCGACCTTGCTGCTCAACGCCGAACTGCGGCTCGAGTACATGAACCCGGCGGCGGAGATGCTGCTGGCCGTCAGCGGGCAGCGCAGCCACGGGCAGTTCATCAGCGAACTGTTCACCGAGTCGCCCGAGGCGCTGCATTCGCTGCGCCAGGCGGTCGAGCAGGCCCATCCCTTCACCAAGCGCGAAGCCACCCTCACCTCGCTCACCGGCCAGATGCAGACGGTCGACTACGCGGTGACGCCGATCATCACCCGCAACGAGACCCTGCTGCTTCTGGAAGTGCACCCGCGCGATCGCCTGCTGCGGATCACCAAGGAAGAGGCGCAGCTGTCCAAGCAGGAAACCACCAAACTGCTGGTGCGCGGCCTCGCCCACGAGATCAAGAACCCGCTGGGCGGCATTCGCGGCGCGGCCCAGTTGCTCGCCCGCGAGCTGCCGGAAGAACACCTCAAGGACTACACCAACGTCATCATCGAGGAGGCCGACCGCCTGCGGAATCTGGTCGACCGCATGCTCGGCTCGAACAAGCTGCCGTCGCTGTCGATGACCAACGTCCACGAAGTGCTGGAGCGCGTCAGCAGCCTGGTCGAGGCGGAAAGCCAGGGGCGCATCACCCTGGTTCGCGACTACGACCCGAGCATTCCCGAGGTGCTGATCGACCGCGAGCAGATGATCCAGGCGGTGCTCAACATCGTGCGCAACGCGATGCAGGCGCTGTCGGCACAGAACGACCTGCACCTGGGACGGATTTCGCTGCGTACCCGCACCCTGCGCCAGTTCACCATCGGCTACATCCGCCATCGCCTGGTGGCGAAGCTGGAAATCATCGACAACGGGCCCGGCATCCCCGCCGACATGCAGGACACCATCTTCTACCCCATGGTCAGTGGCCGCCCGGACGGTACCGGGCTCGGCCTCGCGATCACCCAGAACATCATCAGTCAGCACCAGGGACTGATCGAATGCGAAAGCCATCCCGGCCACACCGTGTTCTCGATCTTCCTGCCGCTGGAACAAGGAGCAGCGTCACATGAGCCGTAGCGAAACCGTCTGGATCGTCGATGACGACCGTTCCATCCGCTGGGTCCTGGAAAAGGCGTTGCAACAGGAGGGGATGAACGTCCAGAGCTTCGACAACGCCGACAGCGTGCTCAATCGGCTGACTCGCCAGCAGCCGGACGTGATCATTTCCGACATCCGCATGCCCGGCTCCAGCGGCCTTGATCTGCTGGCGCAGATACGCGAGCTGTACCCACGCCTGCCGGTGATCATCATGACCGCGCATTCCGACCTGGACAGCGCGGTGGCCTCCTACCAGGGCGGCGCCTTCGAGTACCTGCCCAAGCCGTTCGACGTGGACGAGGCGGTTTCGCTTGTCAAGCGCGCCTTCCTGCATGCCCAGGAACAGCAGGGTCTGGAAGCGCCGGCGAGCATCGCCCGGACGCCGGAGATCATCGGCGAGGCGCCGGCGATGCAGGAGGTGTTCCGCGCCATCGGTCGCCTGTCCCACTCCAACATCACCGTCCTGATCAACGGCGAGTCCGGCACCGGCAAGGAGCTGGTCGCCCACGCCCTGCACCGCCACAGCCCGCGCGCCGCGGCGCCTTTCATCGCGCTGAACATGGCAGCGATTCCCAAGGACCTGATGGAGTCCGAGCTGTTCGGCCACGAGAAAGGCGCGTTCACCGGCGCGGCCAACCAGCGTCGCGGGCGTTTCGAGCAGGCCGACGGCGGCACGCTGTTCCTCGACGAGATCGGCGACATGCCAGCCGACACCCAGACCCGCCTGCTGCGCGTGCTGGCCGACGGCGAGTTCTACCGGGTCGGCGGGCATACGCCGGTCAAGGTCGACGTGCGGATCATCGCCGCGACCCACCAGAACCTGGAAAACCTGGTGCAGGCGGGGAAATTCCGCGAAGACCTTTTCCACCGCCTCAACGTCATCCGCATCCACATCCCGCGGATGTCCGATCGCCGCGAGGACATTCCCGCGCTGGCCCGCCACTTCCTAGCCCGCGCCGCGCTGGAGCTGGCGGTCGAGCCGAAGCTGCTGAAGCCGGAAACCGAGGATTACCTGCAGAACCTGCACTGGCCGGGCAACGTGCGCCAGCTGGAGAACACCTGCCGCTGGATCACGGTGATGGCGTCGGGTCGCGAAGTGCACATCGACGACCTGCCCCCGGAACTGCTCACCCAGCCGCAGGACGCCGCGCCGGTGACCAACTGGGAGCAGGCCCTGCGCCAGTGGGCCGATCAGGCCCTGGCGCGCGGCCAGTCGAGCCTGCTCGACAGCGCCGTGCCGACCTTCGAGCGGATCATGATCGAGACCGCGCTCAAGCACACCGCCGGCCGCCGCCGCGATGCCGCGGTTCTGCTCGGCTGGGGTCGCAACACCCTGACGCGCAAGATCAAGGAACTGGGCATGAAGATCGACGGCGGCGACGACGACGACAGCGAAGAAAGCTGAGCCGCGTCGCGCTGGAACAAAAGCAGACTTCGGTCTGCTTTTTTATTGCCTCGCGGCTCCTGCCAATCCGCCAGCGGTAACAGGCCGACAGGAAGTGCGCCCTGCTCTGCCCCGGCGGCGCAAACCGGTTACCCGGTCCAACCTGCCGATGACCTTGTCATGCACAACCTGAATGCACGGTGCACAGATGTTGAACACGCACCGTGCCGCGCATTCGCCTCGCAACAACGGCGGAGAAGCGTCCAACCGGCTCAATTTGTACAACCATGCAAGCACAAACAATTGATTTTAAAGGACTTAAAAACGAAGACGTGCAGATTTCGAGCATCCGTACGGAACTGGCACAGCAGATGCAATAAGCCAGATACCACCGTTTTTCGGGGGCCTTGGTACAGGCAGGCCGGGGATTCCCCTCTTTTATTCCGCTCGCAGGCTGATCTCCAGCCGCCATCCTCCCTCCTCTGCCGCGCCCTTCAGGGCGCCGTGCAGAGGCAGGGCAGCGACGAGATTGAGCAACAACCCACGCTCCACACGCACAATCCTCCAGTTCACCGGACGCCCGTCGAGCAGCAACTGGCCGCCCGCCTCCTTGCCCCGGGTCTCGATGAGCATCGCCAGTGTGCCTTCGATACGCTCGACGAAGACCTTCGGCTCGCGGTCGAACCACAGCACCAGCGCACCGGGCAAGACTTCGACCCGCTGCAGGAGCGCGGGCTGGGGCGCATTCAGGCGACCGATCATCATCCCCAGCAGCAGACCGAACAGCGCCAGGGCCAGGAGAAAGCGCGGCCACATGCGCGGTCGCGGGTCATCCTCAAGGGTAGAATGGAGCCCGTCTTCAGGCTCGGAGCCGTGCATGTTTCGCGTGATCCTTTTTCAACCGGAAATTCCACCCAACACCGGCAACATTATCAGGCTATGCGCCAACGCTGGCTGCAGCCTGCACCTGATCGAGCCGCTGGGGTTCGAGCTGGACGACAAGCGCCTGCGCCGCGCCGGCCTCGATTACCACGAGTACGCCACCCTGCAGCGTCATGCCGACTTGCCCAGCTGCCTGGAAAGCCTGGGCCAGCCGCGGGTCTTCGCCTTCACCACCAAGGGCTCGCACCCGCACCACGAGGTCGAGTACCGCGAGGGCGATGCCTTTCTCTTCGGCCCCGAGAGCCGCGGCCTGCCGGAAGACATCCGCAATTCCCTGCCGGTGGAACAGCGTCTGCGCCTGCCGATGCGGCCCGACTGCCGCAGCCTGAACCTCTCCAACACGGTGGCCGTCGCGGTCTACGAAGCCTGGCGTCAGCTCGGTTTCCGCGGCGGCGCCTAGCCTCACCGGGCCGCAGCGGTCGCCCACGCTTGCTCATCCGCCACCCTGAACCATCCTCTGCGGCGCTGCGTCGTAACTCAGAGGCCTGCGCGAACCGCGTCGGCCGCCGAGGAGAACCGCATGCGCAAAGCGCGCTTCAAGCCTTACAAGGGTCCGGCCGGTGGCTGGGGTTCGGCGCAGTCGGTGGGCGAGATACTGCTGCGCGAACGCGCGCCCTTCGCCGCCGGCAAGGCGCTGCTCAAGCAGAACAAGCCGATCGACGGCTTCGCCTGCGTCAGCTGCGCCTGGGCCAAGCCGCACCCGAGCCTGCCGCTGGCCTTCTGCGAGAACGGCGCCAAGGCCACCGCCTGGGAAGGCACTGCCTTGCGCTGCGGGCCGGAGTTCTTTGCCCGGCATACGCTGCGCGAACTGCGCAACTGGAGCGACTACGAACTCGAGCAGCAGGGGCGCCTGACCGAGCCGCTGCGCTGGGACGCCGCCAGCGACCGCTATCTGCCGATCAGCTGGGCTCAGGCCTTCGCCGAGATCGGCGCCGAACTCAAGGGCTACACCGATCCCAATGAGGTGGTGTTCTACGCCTCCGGCCGCGCCTCGCTGGAGGCCTCCTACATGTGGGCGCTGTATGCGCGCCTGTATGGCACCAACAACCTGCCGGACAGCTCGAACATGTGCCACGAGAGCACCTCGATCGCGTTGCCGGAGAGCATCGGCGTGCCGGTCGGCACGGTCACGCTGAACGACTTCGCGAAGACCGACGGCCTGCTGTTCTTCGGCCACAACACCGGCAGCAACGCCCCGCGAATGCTCCATGAGCTGGAGGCCGCGCGTAAACGCAATGCACCGATCATCACCTTCAACCCGCTGCGCGAACGCGGGCTGGAGCGCTTCACCAACCCGCAGTCGCCGGTGCAGATGGCCACCGGCGAATCCGTCGTGGTCAGCACCCAGTATCACCAGCTTGAGATCGGCGGCGACATCGCCGCCATCGCCGGAATCTGCAAGGCACTCTTCGAAATGGACGACGCCGCCCGCGAGCGCGGGGCCGCGCGGGTGCTCGACGTTGCATTCATCGAGGAGCACACCGCCGGCTTCGAAGTCTTCGAGCGGCGCATCCGCGGCTACGCCTGGCCGCTGCTGGAGCGCCGCAGCGGCCTGACCCGCGGCGCCATGGAGGCCGCCGCCACCGTCTATGCGGGCTGCGAACGGGTGATCGCGGTATACGGCATGGGCCTGACCCAGCACCGCCACGGCGTGCTGAACGTGCAGATGCTGGTCAACCTGCTGCTGCTGCGCGGCAACATGGGCAAGGAAGGTGCCGGCATCTGCCCGGTGCGCGGCCATTCCAACGTGCAGGGCCAGCGCAGCGTGGGGATCACCGAGAAGGCCGCCCAGGTGCCAGCGGACAAGCTGCGCGAGCGCTTCGGCTTCGAGCCGCCAAGCGAGGACGGGATGAACACCGTGGAGGCCTGCGAAGCGATAGTCGCGGGCAAGGTGAAGGCCTTCGTCGCCCTCGGCGGCAACTTCATCCGCGCGATTCCCGACAGCGGCCGCCTCGAGCCGGCCTGGTCGTCGCTCAAGCTGAGCGTGCAGATCGCCACCAAGCTCAACCGCAGCCACCTGGTCCACGGCGAGAAGGCCTACCTGCTGCCGTGCCTGGGGCGCACCGAGGTCGACGTCCAGGCCAGCGGCGAGCAACGCCACACCACCGAGGACAGCACCGCCTGCATCCGTGCCTGGCGCGGCGTGGCGGCACCGGCCGGCGAGCACCTGCTGTCCGAGCCAGCGATCATCGCGGCGCTGGCCAAGGCCACCCTGGCGCCGAACCCGGCCGTCGACTGGGATGCCTGGGTGGCCGACTACGGGCTGGTGCGCGAGGCGATTGCCGCGACCTACCCGGAGACCTTCCATGACCTCAACGTCAGGATGATGGAGCCCGGCGGCTTTCACCGTCCGCTCGGCGCCAGCCAGCGCCAGTGGAAGACGAGCAACGGCAAGGCCAACTTCATCGAGCCGCACACCCTGTCGGTGGACGACGATGTCGAGCAGCACGCGGAGCGCCGCGACGTGCTGAACCTGATGACGATCCGCAGCAACGACCAGTTCAACACCACCGTCTACGGCTATAACGACCGCTTCCGCGGTATCCACGGCACCCGCGCGGTACTGCTGATGCACCGCAACGACATCGCCCGACTCAACCTGGCCGAAGGCGACAAGGTGCAGGTCAGCACCGCGGTGGACGATGGCGTGCACCGCGAGGTCGGGCCGCTGCGGGTGACGCCGTATGACATTCCCGAAGGCTGCTGCGCCGGCTACTACCCCGAATGCAACGCGCTGATCCCGCTCTGGCACCACGCGGAAAAGGCCAAGGTGCCGGCGGCGAAATCGATTCCCGTCACCTTGCGCCGGGTGATCGCGGTGGACCAGGACGCCAGCGTACCGGTGGAGCCCGCGCCGCTGCCCGGCTAGTCCGGCGGCCTGCTCAGCCGAAGCAGAGCACGGTCATCAGCAGCCCTCCGCCGGTAAGCATGACGAACAGGCACAGGGCCAGGATGAACGGCCGCACGCCCAGCGCGGCCAGCTTCTCCAGACGCGTCTCGTAGCCCAGCGCGGCCATCGCCATCGCCAGGGCGATTTGGCCGATCAGGATCAGCCCGCGGTGCAGTTCGGCGGGCAGCTGGACGTAGCTGTTGAACAGCACCATCGCCAGGAAGCCGAAGGCGAACCACGGAATCACCAGGCGGCCTTTTCCCTCGATGCCCATCGCCGCCGGATGGCCGCGCCGCAGCCACCACTGGCCGACGATCAGCAGGAAGGGAATCAGCAGCAGCACCCGCAGCAACTTTACGATCACCGCATTCGCCAGCGCATCCGGCCCGACGGCGTCGGCAGCGGCCACCACCTGGGCGACCTCGTGCACGGTGGCGCCGATGTAGATGCCGAAGCGCGCCTCGTCCAGCCCCACCAGCGGGTAGAGCAGCGGATAGACCAGCATCGACAGCGAGCCGAAGAGCACCACGGTGGCCACCGCCATCGAGGTCGCCGCCGGCCGCGAGCGGATCGTCGCCTCGGTGGCCAGCACCGCCGCGGCCCCGCAGATCGCACTGCCGGCACAGGTCAGCAGGGTGGTTTCCGCATCCAGCTTCAGCAGCCGGGTGCCGATCAGGTAACCCAGCGTCAGCACGCAGCCGATCACCAGCACGTCGAGCACCAGCACCCAGGGCCCGAGGGCGAAGATCTGCTGCAGGGTCAACGACAGACCGAACAGCACGATGCCGCCGCGCAGCAGCCAGCGCGTGCAGAAGGACAATCCCGGACGCGCGCCGGGCAGCGAACGGATCACGCCGAGGTTGCCCGCCAGCAGGCCGAGCAACAGCGAGAACACCAACGGGCTGAAGCCGCTGTGGGCGAGCAGCGGCACCTGCGAAAGACCATAGCCGAGCGCCGTCAGTACGCTGCAAAGGAGCAGACCCTGCCACATGAAAACCACCTCCAGGCTTGCGAATGTGGTCAGGCTATGGGCGAATAGGTGCTGCTGCGAAACGGTTATAACGATATGACTGATCGGAAAAAGTGAAATGAACCCGAGCGTCACCTTCCGCCAGCTGCAGGTCTTCGTAGCCGTCGCCAAGGGCACCAGCCTCGGCAACGCCGCGGAAAAACTCAGTCTCTCGCAGTCGGCCACCAGCCAGTCGCTCGCCGACCTCGAGCACCAGCTGGGCGTCATCCTCTTCGATCGCCAGGGGCGTCGCCTGCAGCTCAACGATGTCGGCAGGCGCCTGCTGCCCCAGGCCGAGAGCCTGCTGCACGAGCTCGGCCAATTCGTCGAATCGGCGCGCGAGCCGCAGGGATCGCTGCAGGGCACGCTCAACATCGCCGCCAGCGCGACCATCGGCAACTACCTGCTGCCCTCGCTCGCCGGACGCTTCAGCGAGGCGCACCCCGAAGCCAACCTGCAATTGCGCCTGCGCAACACCGGCGAAGTGATCGGCGACATCCTCCGCTTCGAGGCCGACCTCGGCCTGGTGGAAGGCCAGTGCAGCGAGTCGCGGCTGGCCTGGGAAGTCTGGCGCCAGGACGAAATGCTCGTGGTCTGCGCCCCCGCGTATCCCCTGGCCCGCGGCGGACGGCTGAGCGACGAGGACATTCAGAACGAGCCGTGGATTCTGCGCGAGCCCGGCTCAGGCACCCGCAGCATCTTCGAGTCGGCGGTGCTGCACCACACCGAACGGCTACGGGTGCGCATGGAGCTGAGCCAGCACGAGGCGATCAAGCAGGCGGTGCGCGCCGGTTTCGGCCTGAGCTGCATGTCGCGCCTGAGCATCTCCGGCGAGCTGGAGCGCGGCGAACTGGTCGCCCTGCAGAACGACCTGCAACTGACCCGCACCTTTTCCCTGGTGTGGCACCCGGAACGCTATCGCAGCGCGCTCTGGCAGGCCTTCAAGGTGTTCCTTCACGAAGCGCGCTGAGTGCCTTCACGAGCGCCCGGGCCGAGGCCGGCGCCATTTCCGGCGACCGGGCCGCAGGTTAGGATCGCCGCCAGACACCCTTCACAGGAGCCGCCCCATGTCCGTCTTGCCGCACCGCCCGGTCGATGTCCGCGACCTCGACCTGATCTGCCGGCACCGCCATGCGATGTTCCAGGAGGCCGGCCGTGATGCGGGCACCCTGGAGGTGATGACCGAGCATTTTCGTCCCTGGCTGGCCACGCGCCTGGACGACGGACGCTACTTCGGCTTCGTCCTGCTGGACGGCGAAACGCCGATCGCCGGCATCGGCCTGATGGCCATCGACTGGCCGCCGCACCCGTCGCACCCGCGCCACGACCAGCGCGGCTACGTGCTCAACGTCTATGTCGAACACAGCCATCGGCGGCGCGGCCTGGGGCGTCAATTGATGAAACTGGCGGAAGCGGAATTCGCCCGCCGAGACCTGCCGTTCGCCATCCTCCATGCCACCGAAATGGGCAAGCCGATGTACGCCGAACTGGGCTGGAAAGGCACCACGGAGATGGCCAAGGCGCTCTAGGCCGCGCGCACAAAAAAGCCGCCTCTGAAGGCGGCTGATGCGGTTGCTCGAACGCTTGGCGGAAGGCAAAGGCCGACGTTTCGCGGCCCACGCCCCGCGCTCCGTGAACGGGAGCGCGGAGCACCCGCGACGCGTTCAGCGGCCCTGCTTGGCCTTGAACTCGCGACGACGGCGGTGCAGCACCGGCTCGGTATAGCCGTTGGGCTGCTTGGTGCCTTCCAGGACCAGCTCCAACGCGGCCTGGAACGCCACGCTGTTGGCGAAGTCCGGTGCCATCGGCCGGTAGGCCGGATCGCCGGCATTCTGCCGATCCACCACCGGTGCCATGCGCTCCAGGCTGGCGCGCACCTGCTCCTCGCTGACCACGCCGTGGCGAAGCCAGTTGGCCATGTGCTGGCTGGAGATGCGCAGGGTGGCGCGGTCTTCCATCAGGCCGATGTCATGGATGTCCGGCACCTTGGAGCAGCCGACGCCCTGCTCGACCCAGCGCACAACGTAGCCGAGGATGCCCTGGGCGTTGTTGTCCAGCTCGCTCTGGATGTCCGCCGCCGACCAGTCGCGGTTCGGCGCCAGCGGGATCGTGAGGATGTCGTCCACCGAGGCCGCCGCGCGCTGCGCCAGTTCGGCCTGCACGGCGAACACGTCGACCTGGTGGTAGTGCAGCGCGTGCAGCGCGGCGGCGGTCGGCGACGGCACCCAGGCGGTGTTGGCGCCGGATTTCGGATGGCCGATCTTCTGTTCCAGCATGGCCGCCATCAGGTCCGGCATCGCCCACATGCCCTTGCCGATCTGCGCGCGCCCGGCGAGGCCGCAGGCCAGGCCGACGTCGACGTTGTTGTTCTCGTAGGCGCCGATCCACTTCTCGCCCTTCATCGCCGCCTTGCGCACCATCGGCCCGGCTTCCATGGAAGTGTGGATTTCGTCGCCGGTGCGGTCGAGGAAGCCGGTGTTGATGAACACCACGCGCTCGCGGGCGGCCTTGATGCAGGCCTTGAGGTTGACCGTGGTGCGGCGCTCCTCGTCCATGATGCCGACCTTGAGGGTGTTGCGCGGCAGGCCGAGGATGTCCTCGACGCGACCGAACAGTTCGTTGGTGAACGCCACTTCCTCGGGACCGTGCATCTTCGGCTTGACGATGTACACCGAGCCGCGGCGGCTGTTGCTGCGGGTGGTGTTGCCGTTGAGGTTGTGGATCGCCGCGAGGCTGGTGAACAGCGCGTCGAGGATGCCTTCCGGCGCCTCGTTGCCGGCACCGTCGAGGATCGCGTCGTTGGTCATCAGGTGGCCGACGTTGCGCACGAACAGCAGCGAGCGGCCGTGCAGGGTCAGCGCGCTGCCGTCGGCCGCGGTGTAGTTGCGATCGGCGTACATGACGCGGGTGAAGACCTTGCCGCCCTTGTTGATGCCTTCGGCGAGGTCGCCTCTCATCAGGCCCAGCCAGTTGCGGTAGATCAGCACCTTGTCTTCGGCATCGACCGCGGCGACGGAGTCCTCGCAGTCCATGATGGTGGTCAGCGCGGCCTCCATCAGCACGTCCTTGACCCCGGCGGCGTCGGTCTGGCCGACCGGGCTGGAAGGATCGATCTGGATCTCGAAGTGCAGGCCGTTGTGCTTGAGCAGCACGGCCTTGGGCTGCGCGGCGTCGCCCTGGAAGCCGATGAACTGCGACTCGTCCTGCAGGCCGGTTTCATCGCCGCCCTTGAGGTTGACCACCAGCTTGTCGCCGTAGATCACGTAGGCCGTGGCGTCGACGTGGGAGCCGTTGGCCAGCGGAGCGGCCTGGTCGAGAAAGGCACGGGCGAAGGCGATCACCTTGGCGCCGCGCACTTCGTTGTAGCCCGGGCCCTTGCTCGCGCCACCCTCTTCGCTGATCGCGTCGGTGCCGTAGAGCGCGTCGTACAGCGAGCCCCAGCGAGCGTTGGAAGCGTTCAGGGCGAAGCGCGCGTTCATCACCGGCACCACCAGCTGCGGGCCGGCCATGCGGGCGATCTCGTCGTCGACGTTTTCGGTGGCGATGTGGAAATCCTCCGCCGCCGGCAGCAGGTAGCCGATCTCGCCGAGGAAGGCCTTGTAGGCCGCGGCGTCGTGAGCCTGGCCGGCACGCGCCTGGTGCCAGGCATCGATCTGCGCCTGCAGTTCGTCGCGCTTGGCCAGCAGCGCGCGGTTCTTCGGCGCCAGTTCGTCGATGAGTTTTCCGGCGCCGGCCCAGAAGGCGTCGGCATCGATGCCGGTGCCGGGAATCGCCTCGTCATTGACGAAGTCGAAGAGGATCTTGGCGACCTGCAGGCCGCCGGCTTGAACACGTTCCGTCATTATCTTCCTCTCTCTTTGCGGGGCCAGCACTGCCTGGCTGGACGATCTTGTAGTGCAGATCGGCGGATACTACATGATGCCTGCGGAAAAATCAGGGGGCCGCCGGGAGCCGCCGAAACCGCCCTGGCATCGGCCCGCGCCGGCCTATACTCAGGCCTCGCCCACGGAGACCTGACGCATGCCGGTAAGCCCCGCACACCCTGCCGATCTGGATGATCTGACCCGCCTCTTCGGCGGCTATCTGAAGTTCTATGAGGTGCCACAGGCAGAGGAGCCGATCCGCGCGTTCCTCGCCGCGCGCCTGGAGCGGGGCGACTCGCGGCTGCTGATCGCCCGGGATGACGAGGGCCAGGCGCAGGGCTTCGTCCAGCTCTACCCGCTGTTCGCCTCGCTGGCGCTGCGCCCGTCCTGGCTGCTCAGCGACCTCTACGTCGCCGAGAGCGCCCGCCGCCAGGGCGTCGCCCGCGCGCTGATGGATGCCGCCCGGCAACTCGCGCAACTCGGCGGCGCCTGCGGCATCCAACTGGAGACCGCGAAGACCAACCTCGCCGGCCAGGCGCTCTACGAAAGCCTTGGCTACGTGCGCGACGAGGTCTATCTCACCTATTGGCTGGCCCTGCCCGACGCCTGATCCGCGGCCGCCGCCTTCGACCCAAAGGAACCTCCGCATGGACAATCTGGTAATCACCGTCATCGCCCCGGACCAGCCCGGCCTGGTGGAACGCCTCGCCGCCTGCGTCGCCGATCATGGCGGCAACTGGCTGGAAAGCCGCATGTCGCGCATGGCCGGGCAGTTCGCCGGGATTCTTCGCGTGTCGGTGCCGGCGGCCGGCCATCGCGGCCTGAGCGACGCCCTGCAGGCACTGCAGACCCATGGCATCCGCGTCCAGCTGGCCGAGGGCGGCGAGCCGCAACGCAGCGGCAAGCCGATCCTTCTCGACCTGGTCGGCAACGACCGGCCGGGCATCGTCCGCGACATCACCCGGCTGCTGGCCGAACACGAGGTCAACCTCGAAAGCCTGATCACCGAAGTGCTGCCGGCGCCGATGAGCAGCGAGCCGCTGTTCCACGCCGAGGCGATGCTGGCGGTGCCGCTGGAGCTGTCCCTCGACCTCTTGCAGGAGCGCCTGGAGACCCTGGCGGACGACCTGATGGTGGAGCTGAACCTGCGGACCGACGTCTGACGTGCGCTCAGCTCGCCGCGCGGGCGCGGCGCAGGCCGCGCCAGATGTCCACGCTGTAAACCAGCAGGCCCAGCCAGATACAGGCGAAGGAAAGCAGGCGCACCGGGTCGAAGTGCTCGCCGTAGACCACCACTGCGAGGAGCAGCACCAGCGTCGGCGAGAGGTATTGCAGGAACGCCAGCGAGGTGAACGGCAGGTGTCGCGTGGCCGAGTTGAAGCAGATCAGCGGGAACAGCGTGATCAGCCCGGCGAGCGCCAGCCAGAACGCATCTGCCGTGGTCCAGAAGCCCGTCTGCGTGCTCACACCGGACGGGCCGAGGATCAGCCAGAGCAGCGCCAGCGGCAGCAGCATCCAGGTTTCCACCACCAGCCCGGGCAACGCCGCCACCGGCGCCTGCTTGCGAATCAGCCCATAGAAACCGAAGGTCAGCGCCAGCACCAGCGATACCCACGGCAGGCTGCCCAGCTGCCAGACCTGCTGCGCCACGCCGAGCGCCGCCAGGCCCAGCGCCACCCATTGCAGCGGGCGCAGGCGCTCGCCGAGCAGGAGCAGGCCGAGCAGCACGTTGACCAGCGGGTTGATGTAGTAGCCCAGGCTGGCTTCGATCATCCGCCCGTTGTTCACCGCCCAGACGTAGACCAGCCAGTTGCAGGCGATCAGCGAGCCGCTGACGGCCAGCACCCCCAGGCGCCGGGGATTCTCGCGCAGCTCGCGCCACCAGCCGGGATGCTTCCAGACCGTCAGCAGCAGCGCGCCGAACAGCGCCGACCAGAGCACCCGGTGGACGATGATCTCGATCGCCGGAATCGCCTGCAGCATCTTGAAGTACAGCGGAAACAGACCCCAGGCGGTGTAGGCGGCGATACCCAGCAGATAACCGCGGCGCGGGTTGGCGGTGGACATGCAGGAGTCCTGAAGGCGGGAGGGCCGATGATTCTAGAGGGCCGACCGGGGTTTGTCTGGTCGATCAGCTTTGCTGCGGTGCGCATGGCGCACCCTACGGCACCACGCGTAGGGTGCGCCGCGCGCACCGGGGGAATCTCGGCCGCAGGGTGGCTTCGGGCCACGCGACAGGGATGCCCGGTCGACCCGCTTTCGCCGCCTGCCGCGGTGCGCATGGCGCACCCTACGGCACCGCGCCCGCGTAGGGTGCGCCGCGCGCACCGGGGAATCCCGGCTGCAGGGTGGCTTCGGCCACGCGACAGGGATGCCCGGTCGACCCGCTTTCGCCGCAGCCCGCCTCGGTGCGCATGGCGCACCCTACGGCACCGCGCCCGCGTAGGGTGCGCCGCGCGCACCGGGGAATCCCGGCTGCAGGGTGGCTTCGGCCACGCGACAGGGATGCCCGGTCGACCCGCTTTCGCCGCAGTCTGCCTCGGTGCGCATGGCGCACCCTACGGCACCGCGCCCGCGTAGGGTGCGCCGCGCGCACCGGGGGATTTCAGAACAGCTTCAGCGGTTCCTCGTCCAGCGCCGAGACCTGCTCGCGCAGTACCAGCACCTGGTCGCCCCAGTAGCGCTCGCTGCCGAACCAGGAAAAGCTCATGGGGAACGCCGGGTCGTCCCAGCGCCGCGCCAGCCAGGCGCTGTAGTGCATCAGCCGGAGCGAACGCAGGCCTTCGATCAGCGGCAATTCGCGCGCGTCGAAGTCGTGGAATTCCTGGTAGCCGTCGATCAGTTCGGCGATCTGCCCGAGGCGCTCGTGACGGTCGCCGGCGAGCATCATCCACAAATCCTGCACCGCCGGCCCCATGCGGCAGTCGTCGAGATCGACCATGTGATAGGTCTCGTCGCGGCACAGCAGGTTGCCCGGATGGCAGTCGCCGTGCAGGCGGATCGGCGTGAAGTGCACCCGCGCGAACAGCTCGTCGAGGCGCTTGAGCAGGTCGCGCGCTACCGACTCGTAGGCCGGCAGCAGGCTGCGCGGAACGAAGCCGCCTTCGAGGAGGAAATTCAGCGAGTCGTGGCCGAAGTTCTGCACGCCGAGACTTTCACGGTGCTCGAACGGGCGCATCGCCGACACCCCGTGCAAACGCCCGAGCAGTTGGCCGAGGCGATACAGCTGGTCCAGGTTGCCCGGCTCCGGCGCGCGCCCGCCACGGCGCGGGAACAGCGCGAAGCGAAAGCCGGCGTGCTCGAACAGGGTCTCGCCGTCGCGCACCAGCGGCGCCACGACCGGCACTTCGCGCTCGGCCAGTTCGAGGGTGAAGGCATGCTCCTCGCGGATCGCCGCCTCGCTCCAGCGCTCGGGCCGGTAGAACTTGGCGATGATCGGCGTCTCGTCCTCGATGCCCACCTGGTAGACGCGGTTCTCGTAGCTGTTGAGCGCCAGCACGCGGGCATCGCTGAGGTAGCCGATGCTTTCGACGGCATCCAGCACGAGGTCGGGACTGAGGGAGACGAACGGGTGGGTCATGGCGATCTCCTGCGGCGGGCCGGCATGGTAGCGCAGGCCTGCCACGCGCAGGGCAACCGATTGCGCCTGCCATTGAGCATAGATCGCGGGGTATGGGTGCAGGCCGCTCAGGCGGCGCCGATCACCCCGCCGTCGTCGCGGCGGATCGCCAGCACCGAGGAGCGCGGCTTGGCGCCGGGCTGCCCGGACGGGAAGGTCGAGCCACCGCTCTCGCCGGGATGCTGGATGCCGATGAACAGCGTGCGGTAGTCCGGGGCGAAGGCCACGCCGGTCACCTCGCAGCCCACTGGGCCGGTCATGAAGCGGCGGATCTCGCCGCTGCGGGGGTCGGCGCAGAGCATCTGGTTGTTGCCCATGCCGGCGAAGTCGCCGCGGTTGCTGGTGTCGCCGTCGGTCTGGATCCACAACCGGCCACCGCCGTCGAAGGCCAGGCCATCCGGGCTGTTGAACATGTTCTGCGCGGTGATGTTCGGCGAGCCGCCCTTGGCGGTGCCGGGATGCGCGGCCGGGTTGCCGGCGACGGCGAACAGGTCCCACTCGAAGCTCGACGCCGCGGCATCGTCGCCGTGCTCGCGCCAGCGCAGGATCTGCCCGTAGACGTTGTTCGCCCGCGGGTTCGGCCCACCTACCGGCTGGCCGTCGCCACCGCGTTTCACGTTGTTGGTCAGGGTGCAATAGACCTGGCCGTCCTCCGGGCTGACGACGATCCACTCCGGGCGGTCCATCCGCGTGGCGCCGACCACGCTGGCCGCCAGCCGGGTGTGAATGAGGATTTCCGCCTGGCCGGGGAAGCCGGCGGTCGCGTCCAGCCCGCCGCGTCCGTGCACCAGCTCCAGCCACTGGCCGCGCCCCTTGGGATGCTGCGGGTCGCCGTCGCCGTCATCGAAGCGCGCGACGTACAGGGTGCCGTGGTCGAGCAGGTCGGGGCTTGGCTGCGCCGGGTCGAAATGGGCGAAGCTGACGAACTTGTAGATGAACTCGCCGCGCTCGTCGTCGCCCATGTAGACCACCACGCGGCCGTCGGCGGCCTGGGTCAGCGCCGCGTTCTCATGCTTGAAGCGGCCCAGCGCGGTGCGTTTGACCGGCTGCGAGCGCGGATCGAAGGGGTCGATCTCCACCACCCAGCCGTGGCGGTTGTACTCGTTGGGCGTCTGGCTCACGTCGAAGCGCGCATCGTAGGGGTGCCAGTGCACGTCCTTGCTGTCGGCCAGCACGCCGTAGCGCTTCAGCGCGCCTTCCGCCCTGTAGGCCGGATCGCTGCTGCCGAAGCAGTCGGTGAAGTTCTCCTCACAGGTCAGGTAGGTGCCCCACGGCGTCCTGCCCGAGGAGCAGTTCTGGAAGGTGCCGAGCACTTCACGCCCGCTCGGATCGGCGGCGGTGCGCAGCCATTCATGGCCGGCCGCCGGGCCGCCGAGGCGGATTGGCGTGTTGCCGTGGATGCGTCGGTTGTAGGCGGAGCCGCGGACGAAGCGCCAGCCGTCGGCGTCGCGGCGGATTTCCACCACCGAGACGCCCTCGCAGGCGAGCGCCTTGTGCACCTCGGCCGCCGACCGCGGCGCGCTGCCGTGGGCATAGAGGTAGCGGTAGTTGGTGTACTCGTTGTTGATCGCCAGCAGCGCGCGGTCGGCCTCGCCGGGGAAGGCGAACAGGCACATGCCGTCGTTGTTGTCGCCGAACTGCAGTTCCTGGTCCGCAGCGCTGCCGTTGCCGGACGGATCGAACGCCGGTGCATCCGCGTGCAGCGGCTCGCCCCAGCTGATCAGCACTTCGTAGCGGTAGCCGGGCGGCAGCAGCACGGCGTCGGCGCCGGACGCGGCGATCCCGTCGAAGCCGATCAGCGCGCGGTTGCCGGTCTGCACACTGGCGGCCAGCGCACCGAGGGGGCTGCCGCCGAAGAACAGTGCGGCGCCGCAAAGGGTTCCGGCGCCGAGAAAGCGCCGGCGCGAGAGGCCGGCGAGGCGTTCGAGGTCAGTGGGCTGGTCGTCTGGATACATGGTCGGCTCCTTCACTGGGATGCGGCCGACGTTAATTCGCGCGGATGACAGTCCTGTTTCAGTCGCCGGGCCGTGGCGTGCGCGCCAGGCAATAGACATCGACGCGACCCGCGCCGGCCTTGATCAGCAGCCGTGCAAGGGCATCGGCGGTACTGCCGGTGGTCAGCACGTCATCCACCAGCGCCAGGTGGCGCCCGCGCACCACGGCGTCGGCCGACAGCGCAAAGGCCCGGCGCAGGTTGCGCCGCCGCTCGACGGCGGTCAGCCCCTGCTGCGCCGGCGTATCGAGCACCCGCAGCAGCGCGCCCTCCTCGACCGGCAGCCCGAGGTCGCGGCCCAGCCAGTGGGCGAGCATCGCCGCCTGATTGAAGCCGCGCTCGCGCAGCCGCCGCGTGGCCAGCGGCACCGGCAGCAGGGCGTCCGGCCGCGGCAGGCCCTCGGCGAAGGATTGTTGCAGATGGTGTGACAGCAGGCCGCCGAGCAGACGTCCCATGGGCCAGCGTGACTGATGCTTGAAGCGGGTGATCAAGCTGTCGACCGGAAAGGCGTAGCGCCAGGGCGCTTCGACCCGGCTGAACGCCGGCGGTCGCTTGAGGCAGGCGCCGCAGACCAGCCCTTCGGTGGGCAACGGCAACGCGCAGACTGCGCAATGCCCCTGCAGCCAGGGCAACTCGAGCTCGCAGGCATTGCACAGGGGCAGTCCGTCGCGCTCGGCCGGCTCATCGCAGAGCAGGCATGACTGACCACTATTTAACCACTTGTAAACCCGCCGCAAGGCCCTTGGTTGACAGCGCATCCAGCTTCCCTAATATGCGTGACATCCGTGTCGCGTCTGACTGTAGCAGGCGCCAGCCCCCGATAAGGAACACCCATGAGCGCCACCTCTCCCTTCGCTCCGCGTAACGACTGGTCCCTCGCCGAAGTCCGCGCGCTCTTCGAGCTGCCGTTCAACGACCTGCTGTTCCAGGCGCAGACCGTGCACCGCGCGCATTTCGACGCCAACCGCGTGCAGGTCTCGACGCTGCTTTCGATCAAGACCGGCGCCTGCCCGGAAGACTGCAAGTACTGCCCGCAGTCCGGCCACTACAACACCGGGCTGGACAAGGAAAAGCTGATGGAAGTGCAGAAGGTGCTCGACGCCGCGGCCGAGGCCAAGGCGATCGGCTCGACGCGCTTCTGCATGGGTGCCGCCTGGAAGCATCCGTCGGCCAAGGACATGCCCTATGTGCTGAAGATGGTCGAAGGGGTCAAGGCGCTCGGCATGGAAACCTGCATGACGCTCGGCAAGCTGAGCCGCGAGCAGACCGTCGCGCTGGCCGAGGCCGGCCTCGACTACTACAACCACAACCTGGACACCTCGCCGGAGTTCTACGGCAACATCATCACCACGCGCACCTACGCCGAGCGCCTGGAAACCCTCGCCCACGTGCGCGAGGCGGGGATGAAGATCTGCTCCGGCGGCATCCTCGGCATGGGCGAGTCGGTGGACGACCGCGCCGGCCTGCTGATCCAGCTGGCCAACCTGCCCGAGCAGCCGGAATCGGTGCCGATCAACATGCTGGTCAAGGTCAAGGGCACGCCGCTGGCTGAAGAGAAGGATGTCGACCCGTTCGACTTCATCCGCACCCTCGCGGTGGCGCGGATCATGATGCCGAAATCCCATGTGCGCCTGTCCGCCGGCCGCGAGCAGATGAACGACCAGATGCAGGCGCTGGCCTTCTTCGCCGGGGCCAACTCGATCTTCTACGGCGAGAAGCTGCTGACCACCGCCAACCCGCAGGCCGGCAAGGACATGCAACTGTTCGCCCGCCTCGGCATCAAGCCCGAAGAGCGCCAGGAACACGCCGACGAAGTGCACCAGGCCGCTATCGAGCAGGCCCTGGTCGAACAGCGCGACTCCAAGCTGTTCTACAACGCCGTCTCGGCCTGAATGCCACTGGCCCCCTCTCCGCTTCATGGGAGAGGGTCGGGGAGAGGGCAATCCCGCACCGCGGCCTGACCCTGTCCTCCGCTCCAGCAATCGGATCACCATGACCTTCGATCTCTCCGCCCGCCTCGCCGAGCGCCGCGCCGCCCATCTCTATCGCCAACGGCCCCTGCTGGAGAGCCCGCAAGGCCCGCTGGCGCAGGTCGATGGCCGCGAGCTGCTGGCGTTCTGCTCCAACGACTACCTCGGTCTGGCCAATCACCCCGAAGTGATCCGCGCGATGCAGGACGGCGCCGCGCGCTGGGGCGTCGGCGGCGGCGCCTCGCACCTGGTGATCGGCCACAGCGGCCCGCATCACGAACTGGAACTGGCCCTCGCCGAATTCACCGGCCGCCCGCGTGCGTTGCTGTTTTCCACCGGCTACATGGCCAACCTGGCCGCCGTCACCGCGCTGGTCGGCCAGGGCGACACGGTGCTGGAAGACCGCATCAACCACGCCTCCCTGCTCGACGCCGGCCTGCTCAGCGGCGCGCGCTTCTCGCGCTACCTGCACAACGACGCCGAGAGCCTGGGCAAGCGCCTGGAGAAGGCCAGCGGCAACACCCTGGTGGTCACCGACGGCGTGTTCAGCATGGACGGCGACCTCGCCGACCTGCCGGCGCTCTGCGCCACCGCCCGCAGCAAGGGCGCCTGGGTGATGGTCGACGACGCCCACGGCTTCGGCCCGCTGGGCGCCGGCGGCGGTGGCATTGTCGAGCATTTCGGCCTGGGCAGCGATGACGTGCAGGTACTGGTCGGCACCCTCGGCAAGGCGTTCGGCACCGCCGGCGCGTTCGTCGCCGGCAGCGAGGAACTGATCGAAACCCTGATCCAGTTCGCCCGCCCCTACATCTACACCACCAGCCAGCCGCCGGCCGTGGCCTGCGCGACGCTGAAGAGCCTCGAACTGCTGCGCGGCGAGCGCTGGCGGCGCGAGCACCTGGAACGGCTGATCGCGCAATTTCGCGACGGCGCCGCGCGCATCGGCCTGCAGCTGATGGACAGCCCGACGCCGATCCAGCCGATCCTGATCGGCGACAGCGCGCGCGCCCTGCGCCTGTCCAGTCTGCTGCGCGAGCGCGGCCTGCTGGTCGGCGCGATCCGTCCGCCGACGGTGCCCGCCGGCAGCGCGCGGCTGCGCGTGACCCTCAGCGCCGCCCACAGCGAGGCGCAGGTCGACCGTCTGCTCGACGCCCTCGCCAACGCCTGGCACCAACTGAATACGGAGACCGGCGCCGATGCGTGACCGCCTGATCCTGCTGCCCGGCTGGAGCTTCGGCGCCGCCGCGCTGCAACCGCTGCAGGAAGCCCTCGAACAACGCGCGCCCAACTTGCGCGTGGAGATCGCCGAGCTGCCCGAGAACGCCGCGCCCGGCGCCTGGCTTGACGAGCTCGACGCACGCCTGCCGGCCGAAGCCTGGCTGGCCGGCTGGTCGCTCGGCGGCATGCTCGCCACCCAGCTCGCCGCCCGCCGCGGCGAGGCCTGTCCGGGGCTGATCACCTTCGCCAGCAACGCCTGCTTCGCCAACCGCGAGGACTGGCCCACGGCGATGCCCGCGGAGATTTTCGCCACCTTCCGCCAGGCGTTCGGCCTGGACGCCGAGCAGACCCTGAAGCGCTTCAGCCTGCTCGCCAGCCGCGGCGCCTTCGACCCGCGCACGCTCGCCCGACAACTCCAGGTGACCCAGCCGCGCACGCCCATCGAGGCGCTGGATGCCGGCCTCAGCCTGCTCGCCGAGCTGGACGGACGTGCCGCCCTGCGCGCCTATTCCGGCCCGCAGTTGCACCTGTTCGCCCGCCACGACGCACTGGTGCCGGTGGCCGCCGCCGACGCCCTGCTGGCCTGGCTGCCGGACCTGGAAGTGGAACTGTTCGACGCCAGCCACGGCCTGCCGCTGGAATGCCCGGACCAGGTCGCGCGGGCGCTGCTGGGCTTCATCGGCGACGCCGTAGATGACTGAGCCCGCCGCCTCGACGCGCCCCGACAAGCGCAGTGTCGCCGCCTCGTTCTCCCGCGCCGCGGCCAGCTACGACGGCGTCGCCGGCCTGCAGCGCACGGTGGGCGACGCCCTGCTCGCGCGCCTGCCGGCTGACCTGGCGCCCGCGCGCTGGCTCGACCTGGGCTGCGGCACCGGGCATTTCTCCCGCGTGCTGGCGGCCCGCTTCCCACGCACCGAAGGGCTGGCGCTGGACATCGCCGAGGGCATGCTCCGTCACGCCCGGCCGCTGGGCGGCGCGGCCCACTTCGTCGCCGGCGACGCCGAACACCTGCCGCTGCGCGACGCCAGCGTCGACCTGCTGTTCAGCAGCCTGGCGCTGCAATGGTGCGGCAACTTCGCCGGCGTGCTCGACGAAGCCCAACGGGTACTGCGCAGCGGTGGCTGCCTGGCCTTCAGCAGCCTCTGCGTCGGCACCCTGCAGGAACTGCGCGACAGCTGGCAGGCCGTCGACGGCCTGGTCCACGTCAACGCCTTCCGCCGCTTCGAGGATTACCAGCAATTGTGCGCCGCCAGCGGCCTGCGCCTGGTCGGCCTGGAGCGATGCGCCGAGGTCCTGCATTTCCCCGACCTGCGCCAGCTGACCCACGAACTCAAGGCGCTCGGCGCGCACAACCTCAACCCTGGCCGTCCCGGCGGGCTGACCGGTCGCGCGCGGGTGCGGGCGCTGGTCGAGGCCTACGAGCGCCAGCGCCAGCCGCTCGGCCTGCCGGCGACCTACCAGGTGGTCTACGGTATCTTGCGCAAGGCTTGAACGAACCTGCGCCCCGCCATCGAGTGAAAACCAACGCATGAACCACGCCTACTTCGTCACCGGCACCGACACCGAAATCGGCAAGACCACCATCGCCGCCGGCCTGCTCCACGCCGCCCGCCGCGCCGGCCTCTCGACGGCGGCGGCCAAGCCGGTCGCCTCCGGCTGCCAGTTGACCGACGCCGGCCTGCGCAACGACGACGCCCTCACCCTGCTCGCCGAATGCAGCGTCGCGCTGCGCTACGAGGAAGTGAACCCGCTGGCCTTCGCGCCGCCGATCGCGCCGCATCTCGCCGCCCGCGAGGCCGGCGTGCGGCTGGACGTGCCGGCGCTGGTCGATGCGGTACGGCCGATCCTCGCCCGCCAAGCCGACTTCACCCTGGTCGAAGGTGCCGGCGGATGGCGCGTTCCCCTGGCCGGCACGGCCAGCCTGTCCGACCTGCCGATCGTTCTCGGCCTGCCGGTGATTCTCGTGGTGGGCGTGCGTCTGGGCTGCATCAACCACGCGCTGCTCAGCGCCGAAGCCATCCAGCGCGACGGCCTGCGATTGGCCGGCTGGGTCGCCAATCTGGTTGACGCGCAGACCTCGCGTCTGGAGGAAAACCTCGCCACGCTGAACGAGCGCCTGCCGGCACCCTGCCTCGGCCGCGTGCCGCGCCTGGATCGCGCCGATGCTGCAAGCGTCGCCGCGCATCTGGACCTGGCAGCGCTCGGGTTCTAAGCACGGCGGTTTACATAGCCCATTGCCAGTACGCTAGCTACGACGACTCTGTTTCAATAACCACTCAAACGTTTTCCCCGAGCCTTCGCCATGCAAATTTCAGGAAGTGCCTTCAGCAGCGGTTTCAGCGGCATCCAGGCCGGCCAGCAGCGCGTCGACCGCGCCGCCGGCGAGATCGCCAGCCAGTCGGCTGCGCGCGGCGACGGCATCGAGGAAACCTCGTCGCAGGTGCGTGAGAACGACGACCTGGCGCGCAGCCTGGTCGATTTGCAGGCCGGCAAGCAGGACGTGCAGGTCAACGCAAAAGTCGTCAAAACCGCCGACGACGCGCTCGGCACCCTGATCGACATCCGCGCCTGATACCTCGCCAGCGCCCGCTGGCAACAGACCTTCCCGGTTTCCTTCGAGCACCCTCGCTCGGGCGCACGCCTGCGCGTTTGCCGGGCAACACCTAGACTAAAGTCACTGTCCAAAGCGCCGAATGGTGTCCCCGCGTCTTTGGCCCAGGGTTGACAAGCCCAGAACGCGAACGTATGTTTCAAACGCCTGTTTGATGCCTGGCGGCCCTGTCGGCCGCCAGCGATTTGATGCGATGCCAAGACCGGCGCACCGGTCGCCCCAGAGAGCCCGTGAGTGGCTCTTACACTACGAACCCACCGCAGAGGTTTACCGTTATGCCTGACTACAAGGCCCCCTTGCGCGATATCCGTTTCGTACGCGACGAACTGCTCGGTTACGAAGCGCATTACCAGAGCCTGCCCGGCTGCGAAGACGCCACTCCGGACATGGTCAACGCCATCCTCGAAGAAGGCGCGAAGTTCTGCGAGCAAGTCATCGCTCCGCTGAACCGCGTCGGTGACCAGGAAGGTTGCACCTGGAGCCCGGAAGGCGTGAAGACGCCAACCGGCTTCAAGGAAGCCTACAAGCAGTTCGTCGAAGGCGGCTGGCCGAGCCTGGCGCATGACGTCGAGCACGGCGGCCAGGGCCTGCCGGAATCCCTCGGCCTGGCGGTCAGCGAAATGGTCGGCTCGGCCAACTGGTCGTGGGGCATGTACCCCGGCCTGTCGCATGGCGCGATGAACACCATCTCCGCCCACGGCACCGCCGAACAGCAGCAGACCTACCTGACCAAGCTGGTCTCCGGTGAATGGACCGGCACCATGTGCCTGACCGAGCCGCATTGCGGCACCGACCTGGGCATGCTGCGCACCAAGGCCGAACCGCAGGCCGACGGCTCCTACAAGGTTTCCGGTACCAAGATCTTCATCTCCGCCGGCGAACACGACATGGCCGAGAACATCGTCCATATCGTGCTGGCGCGCCTGCCCGACGCACCGGCCGGCACCAAAGGCATCTCGCTGTTCATAGTGCCGAAGTTCCTGCCCAACGCCGAAGGCGGTGTCGGCGAGCGCAACGGCGTTTCCTGCGGCTCGCTGGAACACAAGATGGGCATCCACGGCAACGCCACCTGCGTGATGAACTTCGACGGTGCCACCGGCTTCCTGATCGGCCCGGCGAACAAGGGTCTGAACTGCATGTTCACCTTCATGAACACCGCTCGCCTGGGCACCGCGCTGCAAGGCCTGGCGCATGCGGAAGTCGGTTTCCAGGGCGGTATCAAGTACGCCCGCGAACGTCTGCAGATGCGTTCGCTGACCGGCCCGAAAGCGCCCGACAAGGCTGCCGACCCGATCATCGTGCACCCGGACGTGCGCCGCATGCTGCTGACCATGAAGGCCTTCGCCGAGGGCAACCGCGCGATGGTGTACTTCACCGCCAAGCAGGTCGACATCACCCAGCACAGCCAGGACGAGGAAGCGCGCAAGGCGGCCGACGGCCTGCTGGCGTTCCTGACGCCGATCGCCAAGGCCTTCATGACGGAAGTCGGTTTCGAGTCCGCTTCCCATGGCATGCAAATCTATGGCGGCCACGGCTTCATCGCCGAGTGGGGCATGGAGCAGAACCTGCGCGACTGCCGCATCTCGATGATGTACGAAGGCACCACCGGCATTCAGGCCCTGGACCTGCTGGGTCGCAAGGTGCTGATGACCCAGGGCGAAGCGCTGAAAGGCTTCACCAAGATCGTCCACAAGTTCTGCCAGGCCAACGAAGGCAATGACGCGGTGAAGGAATTCGTCGCACCGCTGGCCAAGCTGAACAAGGAATGGGGCGAGCTGACCATGAAGGTCGGCATGGCCGCGATGAAGAACCGCGAAGAAGTCGGCGCCGCTTCGGTGGACTACCTGATGTATTCGGGCTACGTCTGCCTGGCCTACTTCTGGGCCGACATGGCCCGCCTGGCAGCCGAGAAGCTCGCCGCCGGCACCGGCGACGAAGCCTTCTACAAGGCCAAGCTGCAGACCGCGCGCTTCTACTACGCACGCATCCTGCCGCGCACCCGCACCCATGTGGAAACCATGCTGTCCGGCGCCGACAACCTGATGGACATGGCCGAAGAGGACTTCGCTCTGGGCTACTAAGCCGAGGGCCGGTTCTCACGATGCCGCTCACCGCGAGGTGAGCGGCATTTTTGTTGCTGCCGACCGACGCCTCGTCGGTCGACGAAAAGCCGTGGCATCGCGATCTCCCGCCGCCGGGGCGAAAATGCCACTATAGGTGCCCCTGATCGATCCAACGCCATCGACCGGTATCCCGCGTGCGGAATCTCGCCTCCTTTCGTCCGAGTCATTTCTTCGTACCGCTGCTGCTGGTCGGCGGCGGTGCGGTGGCCGGCTCCCTGGCGCAGATGACCGAGTTCTTCACCTCGCTGTTCAACGTGCTGCCCACCCTGCTGCTGCTGCTCGGCGGGGCGTTCTGCCTGGTCTACGGGCGTGTCCGCCAGCTGTTCCTGCTGCTGGTGGTGTACCTGCTGTATTTCTTCCTCGACAACGAGGTCGACCATTTCCGCCTTACCGGCGCGGCCAGCGCCGACGCCGCGCTGGTGTTCCACCTCGGCAGCCTGCTGCTGCCACTGCTCTATGGGTTGTATGGCGGATGGCAGGAGCGCGCCCACCTGCTGCAGGACCTGATCGCCCGCACCGCCGTGCTGCTGGCCACGCTGGGCGTCGTCGTGGCCCTCGCCCGCCGCTTTCCCGAGGGCCTGCTGAGCGTGACCACCCAGGTCTACTGGCCGTTGCTGCACGGCCAGTGGATGAGCCTGGTGCAGCTCGCCTACTTCGCGTTCGCCGGCGCCCTGCTGCTGCTCGCCATCCAGTACCTGCGCCAGCCGCGCCCCTCGCACGCCGCGCAACTGATCGGTCTGGCCGGGCTGCTGTGGATGCTGCCCAAGGTGTTCATCCTGCCGCACGCGCTGGGAGTGATGAGCAGCCTGGTGATGCTCGCGCAGACCGCCGCGCTGGCCCACGAGGCGTACCAGATGGCCTATCGCGACGAACTCACCGGGCTGCCCGGCCGACGTGCGCTGAACGAGCGCCTGCAGCGCCTGCCCCGCAGCTACGTGATCGCCATGGGCGATGTCGATCACTTCAAGAAATTCAACGACACCCACGGCCACGACGTCGGCGACCAGGTGCTGCGCATGGTCGCCGCGCAGCTGCGCAAGGTGGGCGGCGGTGGCAAGGCCTACCGCTACGGCGGCGAGGAATTCACCCTGCTGTTCACCGGCAAGGACGCCGACGATTGCCTGCCGCACCTGGAAGCGGTGCGCCAGGCCATCGAGTCCTACAGCCTGCAACTGCGCGACCGGCAGCAGCGCCCGGCCGACAATCTGCAAGGCCGCAACCTGCGCAGCAACACCCAGGTCGAGGCCGTGTCGGTGACGATGAGCCTCGGCGTAGCGGCGCGCAGCGACGAGCTGCGCAGCGCCGACGCGGTGCTGAAAGCCGCCGACCAGGCGCTCTACAGCGCCAAGAGCGCCGGGCGCAACCGGGTCTTCGTGCAGGGCCAGAACCGCCGCGGCGCGGTGCGCCTGAAGCCGCAGCGCGGCGCCTGAAAGCGGCGTGATCAAGGGATCGAAAGCTGTCCGCCCGGTCACAACATGAACCTACGTCTCTGAAAAGGTCTTCGGTTAGACTCGTGGAATCAAGCACCGGTCACCGAGGCCGGCCGATCTCGAGGTATGCACCATGGCTGACTACAAAGCGCCCCTGCGCGATATGCGTTTCGTCCTCAACGAAGTCTTCGACGTGGCCCGTCTGTGGGCCGAGATGCCGGCGCTGGCCGAAGTCGTGGACGCCGACACCGCCGAAGCCATCCTCGAGGAGGCCGGCAAGGTCAACGCACGCAGCATCGCGCCGCTGAATCGCAGCGGCGACGAGGAAGGCTGCCAGTGGAAGGACGGCGTGGTCAGCACCCCGGCCGGCTTCGTCGAGGCCTACCGCACCTATGCCGAGGGTGGCTGGGTCGGCGTCGGCGGCAACCCGGCCTACGGCGGCATGGGCATGCCCAAGGTGATCGGCGCGCAGGTCGAAGAGATGGTCAACTCGGCCAACCTGTCGTTCGGCCTGTACCCGATGCTCACCGCCGGCGCCTGCCTGGCGATCAACGCCCACGCCAGCGACGAGCTGAAGGACGCCTACCTGCCGAACATGTACGCCGGCCTCTGGGCCGGCTCCATGTGCCTGACCGAGCCGCACGCCGGCACCGACCTAGGCATCATCCGCACCAAGGCCGAGCCGCAGGCCGACGGCAGCTACAAGATCTCCGGCACCAAGATCTTCATCACCGGCGGCGAACACGACCTCACCGAGAACATCATCCACCTGGTGCTGGCCAAACTGCCCGACGCACCGGCCGGGCCGAAGGGCATCTCGCTGTTCCTGGTGCCGAAGTTCATGATCGGCGCCGACGGTTCGCTGGGCGAGCGCAACGCGGTCAGCTGCGGCTCGATCGAACACAAGATGGGCATCAAGGCCTCAGCCACCTGCGTGATGAACTTCGACGGCGCCACCGGCTGGCTGGTCGGCGACGTCAACAAGGGC
Source organism: Pseudomonas sp. UBA6310 (assembly GCF_002438225.1). NCBI lineage: Bacteria > Pseudomonadati > Pseudomonadota > Gammaproteobacteria > Pseudomonadales > Pseudomonadaceae > Pseudomonas > Pseudomonas sp. UBA6310. The sequence continues at coordinate 33,421 of NZ_DJTK01000007.1, forward strand.
CTCGCGGCGATGTTCACCATGATGAACTATGAGCGCCTGGGCGTTGGCATCCAAGGCCTCGCGTCGGGCGAACGCTCCTACCAGAGCGCCGTCGAGTACGCCCGGGAGCGTATCCAGAGCCGCGCGCCGACCGGTCCGCAGGACAAGACCAAGGCCGCCGACCCGATCATCGTGCACCCCGACGTGCGACGCATGCTGCTGACCATGAAGGCCAGCAACGAGGGTGGCCGCGCCTTCTCCACCTACGTCGCGATGCAGCTGGACACCGCCAAGTTCAGCGAGGACCCGGCCCAGCGCAAACGCGCCGAGGACCTGGTCGCCCTGCTCACTCCGGTAGCCAAGGCGTTCCTCACCGACCTCGGCCTGGAAACAACGGTGCACGGCCAGCAGGTGTTCGGCGGCCACGGCTTCATTCGCGAATGGGGCCAGGAGCAACTGGTGCGCGACGTGCGCATCACGCAGATCTACGAAGGCACCAACGGCATCCAGGCGCTGGACCTGGTCGGGCGCAAGATCGTCGGCAGCGGCGGCGCGTTCTACAAGCATTTCTCCGACGAGATCAAGGCGTTCACCACGTCCGCCGGCAGCGAACTCGCCGAATTCACCGTACCGCTGGACGCGGCGGTGAAGAACCTCGACGAGCTCAGCGCCTGGCTGCTCGACCGCTCGCAGAGCAACCCCAACGAAATCGGCGCTGCATCGGTGGAATACCTGCACGTGTTCGGCTACACCGCCTACGCCTACATGTGGGCGCTGATGGCGCGCGCCGCGCTGGGCAAGGAAACCCAGGATGCGTTCTACGCCAGCAAGCTCGGCACCGCGCGCTTCTATTTCGCCCGCCTGCTGCCGCGTATCCATTCGCTTACGGCGTCGGTCAAGGCCGGTAGCGAGTCGCTGTACCTGCTGGACGCCGCGCAGTTCTGACCGCTCGCGATGCACTGAAAAGCCCCGCCAGCGCGGGGCTTTTTTATGGGTGAAGAAAAAGGAAGGCGCTACTGGCGAATGGCCTACCGTGTAAGCCAAAGCTTACAAAGCGTGATGGCTTTCCGCCTCTACCCAGCCATGTGACGCCTGCGTATTCTCCTGCTCCAAGGACGTCGCGCAGGAAGCGCCAAGGTCGAACACGGATACGTCGGAACCCGCTACGGATTGGCGGCGGATCAAGGAAGTCGAAATCAATCAACCCCGCTTCGGCGGGGTTTTTTATTGCCCGGAAAAAGCCGCAAAAGCCGAAATCGGATTGCCAGAGGACGCGTGGATGGCAACACTCGGCACCCACTCCCGCGGAATCGACCCATGCGCGCTGCCGATTACCTTCGCCTGATCAGCCTCGCCGCCATCTGGGGGGCCAGCTTCCTCTTCGTGCGGATGCTGGTGCCGCAGATCGGCACCCTACCCACGGCCTTCGGGCGCGTATCGATGGCCTGCCTGGGCCTGGCGCTGATCGTCCTCGTGCTGCGCATCCGATGGGACTTCCGTGGCCTGCTCGGCCGCGTACTGTTGCTCGGGGTGATCAGCGCCGGGCTGCCCTTCGCCATGTACGCGGTCGCCGCGCAGCACCTGCCGGCCGGTTACCTGGCGATCTTCAACGCCACCACGCCCTTGATGGGCGTCCTCATCGGCGCGCTGTTCTTCGGTGAATCGCTCACCGCGAGCAAGGGCGCCGGCGTGCTGCTCGGCCTGGCCGGTGTCGCCGTGCTCAGCCGCACCGGGCCGGTGGCGTTCGACCTCAACCTGGCCTGGGGCGCCGCGGCCTGCCTGGTGGCGACCTCCTGCTACGGGCTATCCGGCTTCCTCACGCGACGTTGGGTGAGCGAGCGCGGCGGACTGGACAGCCGCCTGCTGGCCCTGGCCAGCCAGGTCGGCGCCACCCTCAGCCTGTTGCCGCTGATGCTCTGGGCGTTGCCCGGCCAGTCGCAGGCGCACTGGGGCGATCCACTCACCTGGGCGGCGCTGGTGGGGCTGGGCGTGGTCTGCACGGCGTTCGCCTTCATCCTGTATTTCCGCCTGATCGCCGACATCGGCCCGGTCAAGTCGATGACCGTGGCCTTTCTGGTCCCGGCGTTCGGCGTGTTCTGGGGCGTGCTGCTGCTCGACGAAGAGCTGTCCTGGGCCTACCTGTATGGCGGCGTGCTGATCGCCCTGGCCCTTTGGCTGGTGCTGCGTCCGCCGCGCGACGAGGCGAAGTAGCCTCAGTTCAGCCCGTCGCGCGGCGGGTTGATCCCTTCCAGCAGCGAGCGCAACAGCTCCAGCGTCGCCTGCTGGCGCTGCGCGTCGCGGAACACCAGGCCGACCTGCAGCAGCACGCGCGGCTCGCTGAGCGGCTTCCACAACAGGCGGTCGGTGGCGTTGACCTGGCGCGCGCGGCCGGGCAGCACGGTGGCCAGGTTGGATTGCGCCAGGCTGTCGAGAATCCCGCCCATCTGGTTCAGCTCGGCCTGCACGCGCGGGCGTCGACCGAGCGCAGCGAGTTGCTCCTGCCAGATCTGCCGCACGCGGAATTCCTCGCCCAACAGCAGCATCGGCAGCTCCGCGGCCTGGGTCAGGGAGACCTTCTTGAATTCCTTCAGCGGGTGCTCGGCCGGAATCACCAGCTGCAGCTCGTCCTCGTACAGCGGCAGCGAATGCAGCCCCGGCTGGCGCGGCGGCAGGAAGCCGATGCCGACATCCAGGGTGCCGGTGAGCAGGCGCCGCTCGATGTCGATACCAGACAACTCGTAGATCTGCACCACCAGCTGCGGCTGCGCCTCGCGCAGACGCTCCAGCAGCATCGGCACCAGGCTGGCGTTGACCGTTTGCAGCACGCCGATGGCGAGGCTGCGCGGCGCCTGGCCGCGGAAACTGCGCAACGCTTCGCGCGCACGCTCCATGCCGTCGAGAAGCGCGACCGCATGGTTGTACAGGGTGTGGGCGGCAAGGGTCGGCAGCAGTCGCTTGCCGCTGCGCTGGAACAGGCTGACGTCGAGACCCTGCTCGAGCCCGCGGATCTGCTGGGACAGCGCCGGCTGCGAAAGGCTCAGGCGCTCGGCGGCGCGACCGACATGGCCTTCCTCGTAGAGCGCGACGAAGTAACGGAGCTGACGAAAATCCATAAGCAGAGCTTATCAATGAATCTGAAAAATCGAAATATCCGCATCCCCCTGCCGCTCTTAATCTAGCCCCACAGAGCGAGGGCTCGGTGCGGAGAACGGCGATGAAAGCCATCAAGGTCAACGGTTTATTCATAGGCAAAGCAAAAGAGATCGGTGTCGGGCTGATCAGCGCGACCGACAAGCAGCCGATCAACCATCGGCTCTGGCTGTGGCCGCAAGGCCTGGGCAGCGACGAACAGGGCGACATCCGCTTCCACGGCGGCCCCGAGCGCGTCCTGCACCATTATCCCGCCGAGCACTATGCCCACTGGAAACGCGTGCTTCCGCAGATCGACTGGAAGGCGCCGGACTTCGGCGAAAACCTGTCCACCTACGGCCTGCTGGAAAACCGCGTGTGCATCGGCGACGTGTTCCGCTGGGGCGACGCGCTGCTGCAGGTCAGCCAGCCGCGCTCCCCGTGCTACCGCCTGAGCCACCGCAGCGGGATCGCCGAAATGCCGCAATGGGCGCAGGAGAGCGGCCGCTTCGGCTGGTACTACCGCGTACTCAAGGCCGGTTTCGTCAGCCCGGAAAACAGCCTGCAACTGGTTCAGCGCAACTACCCGGGGCTGACCGTGGCCCAGGCGATCCGCAGCTTCTACCAGGCACCGCTGGAGCGCGCCGGCCTGCAGCAGCTGGTCTCCTGCCACGACCTCAGCGTGCGCTGGCGCGACACCGCCGCGCGGCGCCTGGCCACCGGCCGCATCGAAGACTGGAGCGCCCGCCTGTATGGCCAGGCGCCGGAGGGGCTGCGCGCATGAGCGACTATCGGATCACCCTGCTCGACGGCGACATGCAGTTGGCCGAGCTGACCGTCCGCAGCGCGCAGTACCGCCAGGTACGCCGCCTGCTGGCGGAGCGTTTTCCGCCGGAGCAGGGCTTCGTGCTGGTCGTCGAGGGAGGTCGCGAACTGCGCCGCGTGCTCGGTCTGAACCACCACGGTCGCCGGCAGATCCGTGTCGAGTACCTGCAACAGGGCGGCGGCGAACATGCGTGACATACAGGCCCGCCTGCGCCTGATGCATACGATCGAGCGTCCGGAGCAGGTTTTCGTCCGCGGCCAGGGTTCCTGGCTGTGGGACAGCGGCGGCCGCGCGTACCTGGACTTCCACCAGGGCGGCGCCGCCAACAGCCTCGGCCATAGCCCCAGCGCGCTGGTCGAAGCACTGCAGCGTCAGGCCGAGAACCTGCTCAACCCCGGCCCGAGCTTCTACAGCCGCAGCCTGCTCAAGCTCGCCGCGCGGCTGTGCCAGGCCACCGGCAGCGAACAGGCGTACTTCCTCAACAGCGGCGCCGAGGCCAACGAAGCCGCGGTGCAACTGGCGCGCAAATGGGGCCGCCTGCATCGCGGCGGCGCGCGCAAGGTGATCAGCGCCAGCCAGAGCGGCCACGGCCTGACCTTCGGCGCGCTGTCCGAACAGGGCGAGGCGCGCAACGGCTTCGGCTCGGTGCCGTTCAACGACCTCGCCGCGCTGCAGGCCGCGGTCGACGACGATACCGTGGCGATCCTGCTCGAACCGGTGCAGGGCGATGCCGGCGTGATCCCGGCGACCCTGGAATACCTGCAGGGCGCGGAGCGGCTGTGCCGCGAGCGCGGCCTGCTGCTGATCCTCGACGAAGTGCAGACCGGCATCGGCCGCTGCGGCTCGCTGCTCGCCGAGGAGCTGTACGGCGTGCGCGCCGACATCGTCACCCTCGGCAAGGGCCTCGGCGGCGGCGTTCCGCTGGCCGCCTTGCTGGCGCGCGGCAACGCCGGGTGTTTTGAGCCCGGTGATCTGGGCGGCACGCTGCATGGCAACCCGCTGATGACCAGTGCCGGGCTCGCGGTGCTGCAGGCGACCCTGGAGCCGGGCTTCCTCGAACACATCCGCGAGGTCGGCGAGCGCATGCGCGAGGGCCTGGCACGGCTGTCACGGCGCAGCGGCCACGGCCCGCTGCGCGGACACGGCCTGCTGATCGGCCTGCCGCTGCTCGGTTTGGACGCCCCGGCGGTGGTCCGCGCGGCGCTGGCCGAAGGCCTGCTGATCAGCGCGCCGCATGCGCACTGCCTGCGCTTCTCGCCGGCGCTGACGGTCAGCGGGGCCAATGTCGAAGAAATGCTCAAACGACTCGCCGCCGCCCTGGCGCGAGCGAAGACCGCTACGGCGGAGGTGGCCTGATGCGCGTCTCGATCCTGCAACATGCGTCCTTCGAAGGCCTCGGCCGCATCGGCCCATGGCTGGAATCGCGCGCCCTCTGGGCTCGCGTGCATGCACTGTACGAAAACGCGGCCCTGCCCGAGATCGATGATTTCGACCTGCTGATCGTTCTCGGCGGCCCGATGGATGTCGACGACGAAGCCGACTACCCCTGGCTGAGCGCCGAGAAACGGCTGATCCGCGAAACGCTGAAGACGCAGAAGCGCCTGCTGGGCATCGGCTTCGGTGGTCAGCTGATCGCCGACGCGCTCGGCGCGCGGGTACGCGACGTCGGCCAGGCCGAGGTCGGCTGGTGGCCGGTGGAGAAATATGCCCAGGCACAAAGCTCGCCGCTCGGCCGCATGCTGCCGCAGCGGCTGATGGCGCTGCACTGGCACGAACGCAACTTCGAGCTGCCTTCAGGGGCGATTCCCCTGTACGGCTCGGCGGCGTGCGAATGCCAGGGGTTCATCTGGAAGGAGCGTGTGATCGCCCTGCAATACCACCTGGAGAGCACGCCGGACAGCATCGAGGCGCTGCTCGGCGCCTGCGCCGAAGACCTTCAGGGCCGCGGCGCGGTGCAGGATGCCGCGGCCATCCGCCAGGGCCTGAGCCTGTGCAGCACGTTGAAGATCAGCCTGTTCCGCCTGCTCGACTACCTTTCCGGGCCGCACGCCGCGATGCGCTAGTGCCCACACGAACCTCGTTCCGCGGATTTCGCGTCACCCCGCACCGGCCAGCCTGGGTGCGGGGTTTTCTTTTTCAGGGCTCGACTGCCGCAGGGTGCGCCGCGCGCACCAGTGGGCATGCAGTGCGGTTGGTGCGCATGGCGCACCCTACGGGCGAGGGATGGGTCCATTCCGGAGCTCCGCCGTAGGGTGCGCCGCGCGCACCAGCGGGGCATGGGTGCGGTTGGTGCGCATGGCGCACCCTACGGGCGAAGGGCGGGTCCATTCCGGAGATCCGTCGCAGGGTGCGCCGCGCGCACCAGTGGGCATGCTGTGCGGTTGGTGTGCATGGCGCACCCTACGGGCGATGGGCGGGTCCACTCCGGGGTTCCGCCGCAGAGTGCGCCGCGCGCACCAGCGGGGCATGCGGTGCGGTTGGTGCGCATGGCGCACCCTACGGGCGAGGGGCGGGTCCACTCCGGGGTTCCGCCGTAGGGTGCGCCGCGCGCACCAGTGGGAGCATGCGGTGCGGTTGGTGCGCATGGCGCACCCTACGGGCGAAGGGCGGGTCCATTCCGGAGATCCGTCGCAGGGTGCGCCGCGCGCACCAGTGGGCATGCGGTGCGGTTGGTGCGCATGGCGCACCCTACGGGCGAAGGGCGGGTCCATTCCGGAGCTCCGCCGTAGGGTGCGCCGCGCGCACCAGCGGGGCATGCGGTGCAGTTGGTGCGCATGGCGCACCCTACGGGCGAGGGATGGGTCCATTCCGGGGTTCCGCCGCAGGGTGCGTCTCAAGCTGGCGGATCAGCCGCGCCGGGTTGCCGCCGACCAGCGTGAACGCCGGCACATCGCGGGTTACCACCGCGCCCGAGGCGATGATGGCGCCGTCGCCGATGCTGACACCGGGATTGATCACCGCGCGCCCGCCGATCCAGACGCCGTTGCCGATGGTCACCGGCCGCGCGCTTTCAAGGGTGGAGACGCGTTCGCCCATGTCCAGCGGATGGGTGCTGGTGTAGATGTGCACACCCGGTCCGATCAGGCAGTCGTCGCCGATGCGCACCGGCGCGGCGTCGAGGATCAGCAGGTCGAAATTGGCGTAGAAGCTCCGCCCGACATGGATGTTGAAGCCGTAGTCGAAGCGGAAGGTCGATTCGATGTAGGGCTCGCCCTGCGCTGAGCCGAGGATCCTGCCGAGCAGCTCGTGGCGCTCGGCGGAGTTTTCCGCGCTGGCGTTGAACGCGTGCATCAACACCCGCGCCGCGGCACGTGCGGCGACCAGCTCTGGGTCCCAGGGTTGGTAAAGCTCGCCAGCGAGCATTTTCTCGCGATTGCTGTTCATCGGTCCGCCTCGCTGCCTGTCGTCGATGCTCCCTTCGACTCCCGCGAGAGCGAGGATGCGCAGCGCTCCGATGAAATGCTCGGCGGACCTCAGATCAGCGCGAAGTGCACCGCCGCCTGCCAGCCCAGCGCGGCGAGCGCCAGTACGCTGGCACCCGTCAACGCCAGGCGTTGCTGGCCGAAACGCCGGTCATGGCCCGCCTGCAGGGCAAGCAACCGCTGCGAAAGGTCCAGCTCGAGCGCCTGCCGCGACTGGTCGAAGGACTCGCGCAATGACGCGGCCTGTTGCAGGGTCGCCGCTTCATGGGCACCGAGCTGTTCCTGCAGCGCCTGGGCGTGCGCCTGCTGACGCTGCTCCAGCGCCGCCTGCACGCGCGTCGCCTCGGCGGCCTGGCCGGCGAGCGTCCTGTCCTGCTCCTGCAGGCGGCGGTCGATATCGTCGCGCAGGCGCTGGCCGTCTTCGGCGAAGCGGGCGAACTCGTCCTTGTTGCGCTCGGCCTGCGCCTGCAAGGCATCGCTCAGCTGTCGCGCGTTTTCCGTCTGCCGTTGTTCGAGGTTGGCGAAGCCGACGCCCAGCTGGCTGACGCACTGCGCGCTGGCGACGCCCAGGTCGCGGGTCACCTCGTCGCGCAGCGCCCGATTGGCGGCGTCGATGCGCTGCTCGGCTTCCCTGACCTGCTTCACGCAGCCCACCAGTTGCTGCGCCTGCTCCTGGGTCAGCCCCTTGGCCTCCAGCAACCCCTGGTTGGCGGCGTTGATCGCTTGCTGCTGCTCGCCCAGTTGAACCTGCTGGTCGAGAATCCGCTGGTTCTGCGCTACCAGCTCGTCGGCCTGCTGCTTCAGCAGGTTCTGCTGTTGCAGGAGAAGTTTCTGCTGATCGCTGAGCACCTTGGAGATGGCCGTGTTGACCACCAGCAGTTGCGAGGATTTCTGCGTCAGTTGGCCGATCGAGGCGTTGAGGTCGAGCTGGGCTTCCTGAATCTTGTCGCTGCGGCCGTGGAACCAGTTGCCGACGAAGTTCCCGTCCTTCTTTTCCCCGCGCAGCCTGTTCAGGCGGTCGGCCTCGGACAGGACCTTTTCCTGATCGGCGCTCAGACCCTGGAGCAGCTCCTTGATGTTGCTCTCGCGGATGATCCGCTCGGGCACCTCGAGGCTGGAGAACGCCTGGACGATCTGCAGTTCCTGGGAGCCTTTCGTCGAGGTGCGGGTCTGGCTGGGCATGGTCTGGCGTCCTGCTACGGCATTGAGTGCGGAAAGAGAGTGGGGCTCAGAGGGTCTTGAGGAAGTCGTCAATGTCGGCCTGGCTCTCGTCGATGCGGCCGATCATCTGCCAGCTCCTTTCGACCTGGCCGCGGGTGCTCTCCAGCGCCTGCTCCAGACTGGCCAGGGTGGCGGCCGAGGCCAACCCGGCGGCGCCCAGGGCCGCGCCGGTCTGGCGGTTCAGCTCGATGGATTGCGTATAGAGCGCGACATTGCCCAGCGCGGCCTCGGACAGGCTCACCAGCTCGCCGGCGACGGCCTCGTGGCGGCCGGCGTTGGCGATCAGCTCGTCGAGCAGCTTCTCCTCGCGCGCATGACGGTCGAACCAGCAGTCGATCTGGTAGGCGAGGAAGGCCGAGAGCAGGCCGCTGAGGGTGCCGATCAGCACTGGCGTGAGCAGGTCGGCGAACGGTTTGAGGAAGGGCACGCTGGCCATGAACACCGCCACCGTCTCGCCGAGCAGGATGCCCACCGAACTGATGACCAGGGTGCCGAGCAGCTTGAGGCCTTCCTGCATCGCCTGCTCGCGGGTCATGTGCGCGGGCGGGAAGAGCATCATCTTCGCCGCCTTGAACAGGCCGAGCAGGCCCTCGCGGATCACCGTGACGAAGCGCTTGGCGGTGGACAGGAAGTTGTTCAGCAGGAAGGTCAGCAGGTTGCTGACGAAACCGCTGACGCCGCCCTCGATCATCTGCGAGAGCGCGGCGGGGACCTTCTTCACCACCTGCTCGGCGATGCGCAGCAGGCGCTGGCCGATCTCCTCCAGCAGGCTCTTGCCCACCTCGACGCCCTGCCGGATGAGCAGCTTGACCTCGTTGAACAGGCCGTTGACCAGTTCGGTCAGCAGCACGCCCAGCGCCTGGCGCGCGCCCATCAGCGCGGCCTGCTTGCCCCCGGTGGTGAACAGCTCGGTGGCCTGTTTCTTCAGCAACGCGTGGTTGGCGGTGCGGTCGACATGCTCGCGCGCGGTGGCGTACTTCTCATCCACCCGATCCTGTTCGGCACCGAACTTCTCGGCGTTGGTCTGGCCGTCCTTGCGTTCTGTGGCCGCCCATTCGGCGAGGTCCTCGTCGCCCTTGGAGCCGTTCAGCGGCTGGTTGGTGAGGGCCAGGTTATCGTCGGCGTTAACCATCTCGCGGATGCGGCTGACGTCGACACGGCCGTCCTCGCTCACCTGGCCCAGCGCCAGGTGCATCTTCGGGTCGTTGTGCACCTCGGAGATCGACACCACGTGATCCAGCTCGGCGCGGGCCTGGCTGCCGTTCTTCAGGTCCACCGTGCCGTCGGCGTGCACCGCCTCGCCGGTGTATTCGTCCTGACCGCGCTCGATCCGCTCGGTGCGCTTGTCATCCCAGGTCTTGCCGCCGGCGGTATCCGCCTTGGCCTGGGTGTCGACCTCGTATTCGGCACGCACCGACCTGTCGTATTCCTTGCGCGACTGGCCGTGCAGCGCCTTGTCCGAGTCGGTCGCCACGTAGTCGTCGTCTTCACGCGAGAAGTTGTGCAGCGTGGTGACGTTGCCGCCGTTGCGGTCGACGTCCTTGAACATCGCGGTGGACAGCCCGAAAGGCCCGATCACCTGCGACAGCACGTGTTGCTGGCAGTCATCGAAGAGCTTCTGCAGGCGTTGCTCGCGGGTCATGGTGGTGGGTTGCATGGCGTTTCCCTGCCTCGCTCAGACGGTCTTGCGGTGAATGAAGTCGCCGAACCAGGCGGCGAACGAAGGCGCCACCAGCACGCGCTGCGGCACGTCATGGAGCACCTCGATGACCTGCCCGACGCGGCCCTGCGCGGCCGGCACCATGTCCAGGCACAGGTAGTCGCCGCCGCCGTTGGAGGCGAACGGCACCCAGCCGCGTCGCCACCAGCCTTCGCGGATGCCGGCGTCCGGGCGGGCGACGCGGCCGTCGAAATCGCCGTCGTCGAGCAGCTCGGTCCAGGATGACCAGCTCATCGCGATGTGGCGGATCGGCAGGAACAGGTTGCCGTCGAACAACGCGCCCGCCTGGCCGCGCTGGCCGTCGTGGACCTTCAGGCAGTCGCTGAAGTCAGCAGGCAGGGCCACGCCCAGCACGCGCTCCAGTTCGCGCACGGCGGACTCGGAGGCCGGCGGGTTTAGGTCGGCCAGGCGCGCGGGATCATGGCCCGCCAGCCAGGTTTCGAGGCGTTTCCAGAGAACCCGCGTATCCATCGCTTCCGACATGGTTGCCGCTCGTGATCCGATGAGAGTCATTATTCAGGCGCCAGCTTTCCGGCGACTCTACGGGAACTCGATCCGTTCGCCAACCGCCCGGGCTCGCGCGCCTTTATGAATTCTTTACGCCGCGCCAGGCCTGCGCATCTCGTTCCTTTACGCCGCCGCTGCCGAGAATGGCGCCAGGCGGACGGTCCGCCGACAAGGAGCGAAATCCATGAGCATTCTCGACGGCGTGTCCCTGGCCCTGGCCACGGGGCTGTTCATCTACCTGCTGGTGGCGCTGCTGCGCGCCGAGCGGAGCTAGGCGCCATGCAGACCTCCGACTACTGGCAACTCATCGCCTTCTTCGTCCTGGTGCTGGCACCGGCACCCTGGCTCGGGCGCTACCTGTACCGGGCGATGGAGGGCGAGCGCACCCTGCTCAGCCCGCTGCTCGGCCCGCTGGAACGCGGCTGCTACCGGCTCTGCGGGCTCGAGCCCGGAGCGGCCCAGGACTGGAAGGGCTACGCGGCATCGCTGCTGGTCTTCAGCCTGGCGAGCCTCCTGCTGCTGTTCGCCATCCTGCTGTTCCAGGGAGTGCTGCCGCTCAATCCGCAGAAGCTGCCCGGCGTCGAGTGGAGCCTGGCGCTGAACACCGCGATCAGCTTCGTCAGCAACACTAACTGGCAGGCCTACAGCGGCGAGTCGACGCTCAGCTACTTCAGCCAGATGCTCGGTCTCGGCGTGCAGAACTTCATCAGCCCCGCGGTGGGCTTGGCCGTGCTGGCGGTGTTCTGCCGCGGTATCGCCCGGCGCTCGACACGGGAGATCGGCAACTTCTGGGTCGACCTGACCCGTGCCACGCTCTACGGCCTGCTGCCGCTCTGCCTGCTGCTGGCGCTGCTGCTGGTCTGGCAGGGCGTGCCGCAGACCTTCCAGCCCTACGTCGACGCGCTGACCCTGCAAGGCCAGCCGCAGAGCATTCCCCTCGGCCTGGCGGCCAGCCAGATCGCCATCAAGCAGTTGGGCACCAATGGCGGCGGCTTCTTCGGCGTCAACTCGGCGCACCCGTTCGAGAACCCGACGGCCTGGAGCAACCTGTTCGAGGTGGTTTCGATCTTGCTGATCCCGGCGGCGCTGCTGTTCACCTTCGGCCACTACGTCAGGGACCTGCGCCAGAGCCGTGCGCTGCTGGCGAGCATGCTGATCGTCTTCGTCATCGGCCTGGGCCTGACGCTGTACGCGGAGTACCAGCCGAACCCGCTGCTGGCGGGCCTGCCGATCGAGCAGGCCGGCTCGCTGGAAGGCAAGGAAAGCCGCTTCGGCATCACCGCCTCGAGCCTCTGGGCGGTGACCACCACGGCCGCCTCGAACGGCTCGGTGAATACCATGCACGACAGCTTCAGCGCGCTCGGCTCGCTGATGCCGCTGTTCAACATGATGCTCGGCGAGGTGATCTTCGGCGGCGTCGGTGCCGGCCTCTACGGCATGCTGCTGTTCGTCCTGATCGCCGTGTTCCTCGCCGGGCTGATGATCGGCCGTACCCCGGAATACCTCGGCAAGAAACTGGAGGCCCGCGAAGTCCGTTTGCTGGTGGCGACCCTGCTGGTGATGCCGGTCGGCGTGCTGGTGTTCGGCGCACTCGCCGCCAGCCTGCCCGGCCCGCTGGCATCGGTGAGCACTCCCGGTCCGCACGGCTTCAGCCAGATCCTCTACGCCTACACCTCGGCCAGCGCCAACAACGGCTCGGCCTTCGCCGGCTTCGGCGCCAACACCGTCTACCACAACCTGATGCTCGGCCTGGCCATGCTTCTTGGGCGCTTCGGCTACCTCCTGCCGGTGCTGGCGATCGCCGGCAGCCTGGCGCAGAAGAAGCGCGCGCCACTGGGCAGCGACAGCTTCCCGACCCACGGCCCGCTGTTCGTCACCCTGCTGACCCTGACCATCCTGCTGGTCGGCGGCCTGACCTTCCTCCCGGCACTGGCCCTCGGCCCGCTCGCCGAACACCTCAGCCTGCTGGGCCAATAAGGAGCCGACATGACTGGCAACTCGCAGAATCCGGCGCTGGCCGGCGCCCCCCAACAGGCCCGCACGCGCTTCGCCGCCCTCTGGCGACCGGCGCTGGTGCAGGCGTTCGTCAAGCTCGATCCGCGGCAGTTGCTGCGCTCGCCGGTGATGCTGGTGGTCGAGCTGACTGCCGTGGTCACCAGCCTGCTGTGCCTGGTCCCGGCGCAGGGCGTGAGCACCGGCCTGGCGCTGCAGATCGCGCTCTGGCTGTGGTTCACTGTGCTCTTCGCCAACTTCGCCGAGGCGCTCGCCGAAGGTCGCGGCAAGGCCCGCGCCGACAGCCTCAAGGCCGGTGGCGAAGGCCTGCGCGCGCGCCGCCGGAATGCCGACGGCAGCTTCGCCGACGTCGCCGCCAGCAGCCTGCGGCGTGGCGACCTGGTGCGCGTCGAGGCCGGCGAACTGATTCCCGGCGACGGCGAGATCGTCGAAGGCATCGGTGCGGTGAACGAGGCGGCGATCACCGGCGAATCGGCGCCGGTGATCCGCGAGTCCGGCGGCGACCGCTCGGCGGTGACCGGCAACACGCGGCTGGTATCGGACTGGCTGCTGGTGCGCATCAGCGCCAACCCCGGCGAGTCGACCCTGGACCGGATGATCGCCCTGGTGGAAGGCGCCAGGCGGCAGAAGACGCCCAACGAAGTGGCGCTGGACATCCTGCTGATCGGCCTGACGCTGATCTTCCTGCTGGTGGTCGCCACCCTGCAGCCGTTCGCCCGCTTCGCCGGCGGCGACCTGCCACTGGTGTACCTGGTGGCGCTGCTGGTGACGCTGATCCCGACCACCATCGGTGGCCTGCTCTCGGCCATCGGCATCGCCGGCATGGACCGCCTGGTGCGCCTCAACGTGATCGCCAAATCCGGTCGCGCGGTCGAGGCGGCCGGCGACGTGCACGTGCTGCTGCTCGACAAGACCGGCACCATCACCTTCGGCAACCGCCGCTGCAGCGCGCTGTTCGCCGCGCCCGGCGTCAGCGCCATGGCCCTGGCCGAAGGCGCGCTGCTGGCCTCGCTGGCCGACGACACGCCGGAAGGCAAATCCATCGTCGACTACCTGCGCGCGCTGCATCCGCTGCAGGAGCCGCCGCGCAGCGCGGTGACCCCGGTGCCGTTCAGCGCAGAGACGCGGCTCTCCGGGATCGACTGGAACGGCCGGGTGTTGCGCAAGGGCGCGGTGGACTCGGTGCTGGACTTCCTCGGCCGCGACCGCGCTGGCCTCGCGCCCGCGCTGGCCCGCGAGATCGACAGCATCGCGCAGAGTGGCGGCACGCCGCTGCTGGTCTGCGCCGACGGCGAGCTGTTGGGCGCCGTGCACCTCAAGGACGTGGTCAAGCCGGGAATCCGCCAGCGCTTCGCCGAGCTGCGCACGCTGGGCATCCGCACCGTGATGGTGACCGGCGACAACCCGCTGACCGCCGCCGCCATCGCCGCCGAAGCCGGGGTCGACGACGTCATCGCCGAGGCCACGCCGGAAAAGAAACTGCAGCGCATCCGCCAGGAGCAGGCCGAGGGCAAGATGGTCGCGATGTGCGGCGACGGCGCCAATGACGCGCCGGCGCTGGCCCAGGCCGACGTCGGCATGGCGATGAACGACGGCACCCAGGCCGCGCGCGAGGCAGCCAACCTGGTCGACCTGGACTCGGACCCGACCAAGCTGCTCGACGTGGTGCGGGTCGGCAAGGAACTGCTGGTCACCCGCGGCGCGCTGACCACCTTCTCGGTGGCCAACGACGTGGCCAAGTACTTCGCCATCCTGCCGGCGTTGTTCAGCGGCCTCTATCCGCAGCTCGGTCTGCTCAACCTGATGCAGCTGCACAGCCCACAGAGCGCGATCCTCTCGGCCATCGTGTTCAACGCACTGATCATCGTCGCGCTGATCCCCCTGGCCCTGCGCGGGGTGCGCGTGCAGGCCGCCGACGCGGCCAGCCTGCTGCGGCGCAACCTGCTGATCTACGGGCTCGGCGGGCTGGTCGCGCCGTTCCTCGGGATCAAGGCGCTCGACCTGCTGCTGGTCGCCGCGGGGCTGGCATGACGCGAACGCAGGTTGGCCTGAGCGTAGCGAGGCGCCGGTGATGGGTGTCGCGGCGCTCGATCCCTCCTACGACGCTGGTGTAAGGCTTTTACCCCCTCTGCCTCTGGGAGAGGGAGTCGTCAATGAATCCGGAGAACCCCATGCTCACGCACATCCGCCCCGCCGTTACCCTGCTGGCGCTGCTGACCCTGATCACCGGCGTCGCCTATCCGCTGGCCGTCACCGCCGTCGCGCAGCTGGCGTTTCCCGAGCAGGCCAACGGCAGCCTGATCCGCGACGCCGCCGGCGACGTGCGCGGCAGCCGTCTGCTGGCGCAGCCCTTCGACGGCGCCGAATGGTTCCAGCCACGCCCTTCGGCCGGCGCCTTCGCCACCGTTGCCAGCGCCGCCAGCAACCTCTCGGCGAGCAACCCGGCGCTGCGCCAGCGCATCGCCGCCGACGCCGCGCGGCTGCACGGCGAAGCGCCCGGCGCCGTACCGATGGCCCTGGTCACCACCTCGGGCAGCGGCCTGGACCCGCACCTGCCGCCGGACGCGGTGCGTTTCCAGATACCCCGCGTGGCCGCCGCCCGCGGGCTCGCCGTGGCCGACCTGGAACGCCTGCTGGAGCGCCACATCGAGCGCCCGCTGGTCGGTCCCGAGGTGGTCAATGTGCTGGCCCTGAACCGGGCACTGAACGACAATCGCTGACCCGTTCCGAGAGCCCGCCATGAGCGATACCGACCGCGCCGACGCCCTGCTCGCCGACCTTCCCGGCGGCGGACGCGGCCGGCTGAAGGTCTTCCTCGGTGCCGCGCCCGGCGTCGGCAAGACCTTCGCCATGCTGCAGGCGGCGCAGGCGCAACGGCGCCAGGGCGTCGCGCTGCGCGCCGGGATCGTCGAGAGCCACGGCCGCGCGGAGACCGAGGCGTTGCTCGCCGGCCTGCCGCAGCAGCCGCTGCGGCGCCTCGACTACCGCGGCCTGAAACTGGCGGAACTCGACCTCGACGGCCTCCTGGCGGCGCGGCCGAAGCTGGTGCTGGTGGACGAGCTGGCGCACAGCAACGCGCCGGGCAGCCGCCACGCCAAGCGCTGGCAGGACGTGCTGGAGCTGCTCGACGCCGGCATCGACGTCTACACCACGGTCAACGTGCAGCACCTGGAGAGCCTCAACGACCAGGTCCGCGACATCACCGGGGTACAGGTGCGCGAAACGGTGCCGGACTGGCTGCTGCAGGACGCCGACGAAATCCTCCTGATCGATCTGCCGCCGCGCGAGCTGCTCGAGCGCCTGCGCGACGGCAAGGTCTACGTGCCGGAACAGGCACGCGCGGCGATCGATGCGTTCTTCTCGCAGACCAACCTCACCGCCCTGCGCGAGCTGGCGATGCACACCGCCGCCGCGCGGGTCGACGCCGACCTCGACCGCCGCTACCGCCAGCAGGGCCAGGAAGCCCCGGCGCTGCGCGGCCGGCTGCTGGTGGGGATCGCCGGCGACGAGCAGGCGCAGCGCCTGGTGCGCCATGCCAGCCGGGTCGCCGAGCGCCGCCACCTGCCCTGGAGCGCGCTGCACATCGACACCGGCAAGCCCGCCAGCGAGACCGCGCGCGCGGCGCTGCAGGCGGCGCAGCAACTGGCCGAACGGCTCGGCGGCGAAGTCGTGCTGTTGCGCGCCGACGACGTGCCGCGCGCGCTGCTCGACCACGCCCGCGAGCGCCGTGCCAGCCTGCTGCTGGTCGGCCATCGCGGGCAGCGCCGGCGCTGGCGGCGCGGTCTCGCCGAACGCCTGTTGCAGGGCGCCGGCACGCTGGAGGTCAGCGTGCTCGGCAGCGAATCCGCACCGCCGCGGGCGCCCCGCACGCGGCCGGGCTGGCGAGGTCGCGACTACCTGCTGGCGATGGGTGCCGCGCTGGCCGCCACGGCGCTGTCGCTGGGCGTCTCGCGGGTGCTGGAGCTGCCGAACATCTCCCTGGTGTTCCTCGCCGCGGTGCTGCTGGTGGCGGTACGCAGCAGCCTGTGGCCGGCATTGGCCTGCGCCGGGTTGTCGTTCCTCGCCTACGACTTCCTGTTCATCCAGCCGACCCTATCGCTGAGCATCCGCCGCGAAGAGGACGTGCTGACCCTGCTGTTCTTCCTGCTCATGGCCGGCCTCACCGGCGACCTCGCCAGCCGCCAGCGCCGCCAGTTGCAGGCGCTGCGCCGGACCCAGGCGGAGACCGGCGAACTGCTGGAGCTGTCGCGCCGGCTGACCGCCGCCACCGATCGCCAGGCCGTGCTGAGCGCCGCCGCCCAGCAGTTCGCCCAGCACCCGGACGTCGCCATTTGCCTGCTCGGGCGCGACGCCGACGGGAAGTGGCAGGCGCCAGCGGGGGAACATCCGCCGCTCGCCGAACAGGAACGCGCCGCCGCCGACTGGGCCTGGAGGCACGAGCAACCGGCCGGGCTGGGCACCGGCACGCTGCCCAGCGGGCGCTGGTGGTGGCTGCCGCTGAGCGGCGACGGCCAACCGCTCGCGCTGCTCGGCATCGCCCCCCACGACGGCCAGCCGCTGAGCGCCGAACAGCGCCGCCTGTACGCCGCCCTCGGCCAGCCGCTGGCGCAGGCGCTGGCGCGCGCGCAACTGGCGAGCGACCTGGAAGCCGCGCGCCTGCATGGCGAAACCGAGCAACTGCGCAGCGCGCTGCTGGCTTCGGTTTCCCACGACCTGCGCACCCCGCTGACGGCCATGCGCGGCTCCATCGACAGCCTGCTGGCGCTGGGCGAACGGATTTCCCCGGCGGATCGCCGCGAACTGCTCGAAGGCACCCGCGACGAGGCCGAGCGGCTCGACCGCTACATCCAGAACCTGCTGGACATGACCCGCCTCGGCCATGGCGGGCTGAAGCTGATACGCGACTGGGTGGCGCCCGCCGACATCCTCGCCAGCGCGCTGCAGCGCCTACGCCCGGTGCTCGCGCCCTTGCGGGTGGAACTCGAGGTGGCCGAGGACCTGCCGCTGCTGTTCGTCCACGCCGCATTGATCGAGCAGGCGCTGGTCAACGTGCTGGAGAACGCCGCGCGCTTCTCGCCGGCGGGCGCGCGGCTGCGCATCGGCCTGGACGCCGACGAAGGCGAGCTGCGCTTCGCCGTGGCCGACCAGGGACCGGGCATTCCCGTGCAGGAGCGCGACAAGGTGTTCGACATGTTCTATACCGCCAGCCGCGGCGATCGCGGCGGCCAGGGCACCGGGCTGGGCTTGTCGATCTGCCTGGGCATGGTCGGCGCGCACGGTGGTAGGGTGAGCATCGGCGACGGCCTCGAAGGGCGCGGCGCCTGCTTCACCCTGCACCTGCCGGTGCACCCGCAACCGCCGCTGGAGGACGAGTGACGCCGATGTCGAGCAGCATCCTGATCGTCGAGGACGAAGCGCAGATCCGCCGATTCCTGCGCATCGCCCTGAGCGCGCAGGGCTACCGGGTGCTCGAGGCGACGAACGGCACCGACGGGCTGGCCCAGGCCGCGCTGGCGCGCCCGGACCTGATGGTGCTCGACCTCGGCCTGCCGGACATGGACGGCCATGAGGTGCTTCGCGACCTGCGCCAGTGGTCGCGGATGCCGGTGCTGGTGCTCTCGGTGCGCGCCAGCGAGGGCGAGAAGGTGCTCGCCCTGGATGGCGGCGCCAACGACTACGTGACCAAGCCGTTCGGTATCCAGGAATTCCTCGCCCGCGTGCGCGTGCTGCTGCGCCTGGCCGACGGCCCGCGCGGCGAGCCGAGCCTGGACAATGGCCCGCTGCATATCGATTTCGCCGACCGCCGGGTGACCCTGGACGGCGCCGAGGTGGCGCTGACCCGCAAGGAATTCGCCGTGCTGGCGCTGCTCGCCCGGCACCTCGGGCGGATGGTGACGCAGCAGCAACTGCTCAAGGACATCTGGGGCCCGACCCACGTCGAGGACAGCCACTACCTGCGCGTGGTGGTCGGCCACCTGCGACAGAAACTCGGCGACGCGCCGACCCGGCCGCGCTTCATCGTCACCGAACCCGGCGTCGGCTATCGCCTGATCGAACTACCGGCGGCCGCGCCGCCCGAGGAGACCCCATGAGCCCGCGCCTCACCGCCCTGCTGGGCATCGAGCACCCGATCATCCAGGCGCCGATGGCCGGCGTTTCCACGCCCCGCCTGGCGGCGGCGGTGTCCGAGGCCGGTGGGCTGGGCTCGCTGGGCGTGGGCGCCAACACCGCGCAGCAGACACGAACGCTGATCGGCGAAACCCGCGCGCTGACCGCACGGCCGTTCAACGTCAACCTGTTCTGCCATCAGCCCGCGCAGCCCGACGCCGCGCGCGAGGCGGCCTGGCTGGACTACCTGCGGCCGCTGTTCGCCGAGTTCGACGCCGCGCCGCCGGCCACGCTGGGCGAGATCTACACCAGCTTCCTGGTCGATGCGCCGATGCTCGAGGTGCTGCTGGACGAGCGTCCGGCGGTGGTGAGCTTCCACTTCGGCCTGCCCCCGGCGGCGATCATCGGCGCGCTGAAGGACGCCGGCATCCGCCTGCTGGCCTGCGTCACCACGCCGGCGGAAGCGACGCTGGCCGAGGCCGCGGGGGTCGATGCGCTGGTCGCCCAGGGTGTCGAGGCCGGCGGCCATCGCGGGGTTTTCGACCCGCAGCGCGGCGACGACGGGATCGGCACCCTGGCGCTGGTGCGCCTGCTGGCGCGGCAGAGCCGCCTGCCGCTGATCGCCGCCGGCGGCATCATGGACGGCGCCGGCATCGCCGCCGCGCTGGCGCTGGGCGCCGACGCGGTGCAGATGGGCACCGCGTTCATCCTCTGCCCGGAATCCGCGGCCAACCCGGCCTACCGCGCCGCGTTGCAGGGCGAGCGCGCCGCCCGCACGCGGATCACCGCGACGCTGTCCGGACGCCCGGCGCGCGGCCTGCCCAATCGCCTGTATCGGGACGCCGATGCCAGGCCCACGCTGCCCGACTACCCGATCGCCTACGACGCCGCCAAGGCGCTGCATGCCGCGGCCAGCGCCCGCGGCAATCACGATTTCGCCGCGCAGTGGGCCGGCCAGGGCGCGCCGCTGGCGCGGACACTGCCGGCCGCCGAGCTGATGCGGGTGCTGGTGGAGGAGCTGGAGGCGGCGCGCCTCAGCGCTTGCGCAACCAGCTGAGGAAGCCGGCCTTGTGCACCGCCACCGGTTTCTGCAGCAACAGCGACTGGCTGGCCTGCTGGCGGAAATGGTGCAGCCGCGTCATCGCCTCGGCGACCTCGCCTCCTGCCTCCAGGCAGGTCTGGATGTGCGCCTTGTCGATCCGGTAGAGCACGCAGGCGGTCAGCGCGGCGAAGCGCGCCTGCGAGGGCTGGCCGGAGATCAGGCTCTCCTCGCCCATGATCTCGCCCGGCCCCATGCGCCCTGCCTCGATCAGCCTCGCGCCATCGGAGACCGACACCTCGATCACCCCCGAACCGATTATCAGCAGGTCCTCGGTGAGGGCGCCGAGGGCGATCACCTCTTCGCCGGCGGCATGGTCCTGGCGCATCAGGTGGCCGCTCAGCTCGTCCTTCTGCGGCCCGCTCAGGGTGCGGAAGATCTTCACGTCGTCGAGCAGCGCACGGGCGCGGGAGATTTCCCGTGGCGCCTGCGCCGGGGCATCCTCGCGCAGCACCGCGGAGGCCTCCAGGTGACGGTAGGCGAGGTCGTAGAGCTGGTTGCGCACCGCGGCCTTCTTCGCCATCGCATCGACGAAGCCGGTGAGTTCGTACTCGACGCTGTCGATGCCGGAGCTCTTGATGCCGACGCTGGGCCTGGGCGTCGACAGCAGCTCGCTGCAGCCCTGCAGCGCGCGCTCGAGGGCGTCGAGCGCCTTGCGCGGGCGCACCAGGCGCGGCAGCTCCAGGCGGATCGACACGCCATGCACGTCGCGCGGGCGGCTCAGGTTGAGGATCTTGGCCTTGGCCGCCACCGAGTTGGGCACCACCGCCGTGCTGCCCTGGGCGGTGAGCAGGTGGGTGGAACGCCAGTCGATCTCCACCACCTTGCCTTCGATGCCGTCGATGGAAATCCAGTCGTCCAGCTGATAGGGCTTGGTGGTGTTCAGCACGATCCCGGAAAACACGTCGCCCAGGGTGCTCTGCAACGCCAGGCCGACGATGATCGCCACCGCGCCGGACGTGGCCAGCAGGCCGCGCACCGGCAGCTCCATGACGTAGGCCGCGGCGGCGACGATGGCGACCAGGAAGATGATCGCGCCAAGCACATCCTGCACCAGGCGCCCGGTGTGCCCGCCGCGCGGCATCAGCAGCGGGCCGATGACCACCGTGAGGGTGCGCGCGCAGAACAGCCACCAGACGATTTCCAGCACGATGGCGAGCAGGTGCAGCGGAACGTCGTCGGCCCAGGGCGCGGCCTGCAGCGGGCTAAGGCCGGCCTCGAAGATCAGCAGGCTGTAGAGCAGAAAGATGCCCAGTCGCGCGGCGATCTTCCACGGCTTGTGGCGCTCGTCGACCAGTTGCCAGGCGAGCAGGTCGATGGCCAGCAGGAGCACGGCGCTGATCAGGGGATGGGCGGAGAGGATCGGCAGCATCGCGGCTTCGCTGAGCGGGAAGAGGGATCATTTATAACCGCAATCCGGCGGAAAAGATCGCCCCGCCGCGGGCGCCGCTCAGAGGGTGCGCGGGGCGACCGCCAGGCGGCGCTGGCGACGCTTGTCCAGTGACATCCAGGCCGGCGTCTCGTACAGCCACTTGATGCCCATGGCCTCGAGGATCTTCGCGGCGATCACCGGCAGCACCAGGCCGATCACGCAGCCGGCGAGGATATGCACGGCGACGCTGTCGATGCCGAAGAACTTGCTGAGAATCACGCGGATGCCGCTGCCGGCGAGGATGTGCATCAGGTAGATCGGCATCGACAGCGCACCGAGGGTCAGCACCCAGCCGAGCGGTTTGCGCGCCAGCACCATGCAGGCGCTGACGACGAACAGGATGGCGGTCATCGCCACCACCAGCGAGATCACTCCGCGGTCTTCGTAGCGCAGGCCGAGCACGCCGTGGAAGACGTATTCCACCACCACGAAGGCCACCCCGCTGAGCGCCGCGACGAGGCCGGCGCGGCTCTCGATGTGCCCGCGAATGCTGTTGAACCAGACGCCGAAGGCGAAGAACACGAAGTTCTGCGCGATGAAGTTGAAGACGAAGAAGTTCGGCCCGCGGTTCTGGAAGATGTAGATCACCGCGCCCGCCACCAGCAGCGGCAGGAACATCGCGCTGCGCCGGTAGAGCAGCACGCTCAGGGTGAAGATCAGGAACAGCGCATAGAGGAACCAGAACTGCGCGCGCGGGGCCCACAGCAGCGAGAACACCTTGGCCAGGCTGACATCGCCGTTGGTGTAGTTGGACAGCAGCGCCTCGATGCAACCCTGCAGGATCGACCACAGCACGAAGGGGTAGAACACCGTGTCGATCTTGCTGAGGAACACCCCGTTGGCACCGCGGTTGCTCATCGAGTGCCAGAAGAACAACCCGGAAAGGAAGAAGAACAGCGGCATGTGGAAGCTGTAGATGACGCTATCCACCAGCTTGTGCAGAAAGATGTGGTCTTCGATGATCCCGGCCGCCAGCAACCCGCGCACGACGTGGCCATACACGACCAGAACGATGCCGATGGCTTTGCCGTAGTCCACCCAGAGGTTGCGATTGTTCATGAACATCCTTTTCTCGAAAGCCCGTGGAGGTCTCATAACCAGGGCGAAGCGGGATAGGCGCATCGCCGGACGACGGGCGACGCACTCACTCTGCGATCACTCCTGGCCACGGGAGGCCGACTGCCCGGCATTCGTCTCTGCCGAACGGCATCCTTTCAGGAGGTTTCTTCTCGCAACCCGGCTATAGGGCCCAACTTGGAGCGCAAAAAGGTCCGCCGGTTCCGGACGCGGCGACGATCCGGACGAACGTAGCTGTCCGGATACACCGCGCCGAAACCGCCAGTGGGCAGGGGTCTCAGGATTTCTTCGGGCCGATCGCCTCGCAGCCGCCGCTGCCGAGATACTTCTGCAGCACCGGCCATTGCGGCCGGTCCTTGCCGTCCAGCGGCTCGATGGACATGTGGTAGTTGCGCCCCCACGAAGGCCCGGCGGCCCAGTAGGTCACCGGGATGCAGTTCTGCTGCAGGTAGCTCAGCAGGTTGTCCATGATCGGCAGCCAGCGTGGATCGTTGTTGGGCACGCCGAATTCGCCGAGGTGGCCACGCTTGCCGTGCTGGCGCAGCCACTCGACGAAGGGCTCGACGCGCTTGACCACCACCATCGGGTCGTAGTTGTCCGGCATCGCCTGCTTGTACAGCCCGCTGCTGTCCTTGTCGGCGTAGATGTGCGCGGAGAACACCAGGTTGTCCGCCGGGTCGACCAGCTTCAGCAGGTCGTCGTTGAGCCCCGGCCAGCGCTGCGCCGACGACCAGCTGCGGCCTTCGACGTAGATCGTCTTGGTCTTGTCGTACTTGCGCACGCCGTCGATGCCGGCCTGGGCGACATCGAACCAATAGCGCTCGGCGTCGCCGTAGGGCTCGTTCATCAGGTCGTAGGCGTACAGCGTGTCGTCTTTCGACCAGCGCTCGGCGATGCGCTCCATCAGATCCTGGTAGGCCTTGATCGGCACATCGGCGTCGCCAATGATCTTGCCGTAGTAGCGCCCGTAGTTGTGCACGTCGAGCATCACGCGGATGCCGTTGGCCTTGGCGTCCTCAAGGGTCTTGTCGATGCGCGCCGCGTAGTCGCGGTCGAAGTCACCGAACTGCTGCGGCTGCAGGCGCTCCCAGACGATCGAGAAGCGAATCCAGGTGATGCCGCGTTCCTTCCACTGGACGAAATAGTCCGGCGGCGGGAAGAAATAGTTGGTGCCGTGCTTGCCCGGCAGCGTGCCCGGCGAAAAGCCGGCGCCGGCGACGTTGATGCCGACCAGCTGCGGAGGCGCCTCCTGGGCCTGGGCGGCGCTCGCCAGCAAGGTCGCGAACAGCAGCGCACAGAGTTTGCCCCACAGGGTCGAAGCGCTATTCATAGGCTGATCTCCAGTCCGATGGGAACCCACCATGCATTCCCGTGACCACAAGCGACCCGGATACCCCGGCGAGGTTCAAAAATGCCTGGCCAGACGCCTCGCCGCGCCTCTCGACGAAACGGCGGAGACACCGTGCCGGCGCGGCGTCCGCCCGTTCCGATGCGTCTGTTACCGGAGGTTGCCGCAGCCCGACTAGACTTACGTCCAATGTCGAGCGTGCCGGGTGCAGCCGACCATGCGCGCTGAATAACAAGAGCGAGCCAGCCATGAGCAAAGCCGACGCCTTCGCCCAGGCGGGGAAGACCGCCGTGCTGCAGAACATCCACGGCACCATGGAGTTCCTGCAGAAGTACCCGCCGTTCAACCAGATGGAGAACGCCCACCTGGCGTTCATGGTGGAGAATTGCCAGCTGCGCTTCTACGGAAGCGGCGACTCCATCATCAAACCCGCCGATGGCGTGGTGCAACACTTCTACATCGTCAAGCAGGGCCGGGTGCACGGCGAACGCCCGCACAGCGCCCGGCGCGGCACCGAGACCACCTTCGAGATCACCGCCGGCGAATGCTTCCCGCTGGCCGCGCTGATCGGCGAACGCGCCACGCGCACCGAACACCTCGCCGCCGAGGACACCTTCTGCCTGCAGCTGGCCAAGCCGGCCTTCGTCAAACTGTTCGGCGTGTCGGGCGTGTTCCGCGACTTCGCCCTGCGCGGGGTGAGCAGCCTGCTCGACCAGGTCAACCAGCAGATCCAGCTGCGCGCCGCGGAAACCCTGGGCGCGCAATATTCCCTGGATACCCGCCTGGGCGAGCTGTCGATGCGCCAGCCGGTGAGCTGCGCGCCGGGCACGCCGCTGCGCGAGGCGGTGCGCCTGATGGACGAGCAGAGCGTCGGCAGCATCGTGATCGTCGACCCCGAGCAGCGCCCGCTGGGCATCTTCACCCTGCGCGACCTGCGCGGCGCGGTGGCCGGCGGCGGCGAGATGAACCAGCCGATCGACGCGCTGATGATCCGCGACCCGTTCCACCTGGCGCCCGCCGCCAGCGCCTTCGACGCCGCCATCGCGATGACCGAGCGGCACATCGCCCACGTCTGCCTGGTCGAGGACGGCCGCCTGAGCGGCGTGGTGTCCGAGCGCGACCTGTTCTCCCTGCAACGCGTCGACCTGGTGCACCTGGCGCGGACCATCCGCCACGCCGGGCGCATCGAGACGCTGGCGGCGCTGCGCCGCGACATCCATCTGCTGGTCGACCGCATGCTCGCCCACGGCGCCAGCTCGACGCAGATCACCCACATCATCACCCTGCTCAACGATCACACCGTGTGCCGGGTGATCGAGCTGGTGCTGGAGGAATGCGGCGACCCCGGCGTGCCCTTCACCTGGCTGTGTTTCGGCAGCGAGGGCCGTCGCGAGCAGACGCTGCACACCGACCAGGACAACGGCATCCTCTTCGACGCCGAGGATTCGGCCGATGCCGCGGCGATCCGCGGGCGCCTGCTGCCGCTCGCCGAACGCATCAACGAGGCCCTGGCGGCGTGCGGCTTCACCCTGTGCCAGGGGCGGATCATGGCCGGCAACCCGGAGCTGTGCCTGTCGCGCGCCGAGTGGTCGCGGCGTTTCGCCGGTTTCATCCGCGAAGCGACCCCGGAGAACCTGCTCGGCTCGAGCATCTACTTCGACCTGCGCGCGGTCTGGGGCCCGGCGGAAGGCTGCGACGAGCTGCGCCGCGAAGTGCTGCGGCAGATCGACGACAACCGCCTGTTCCAGCGCATGATGGCCGAGAACGCCCTGCGCCAGCGCCCGCCGGTGGGCCGTTTCCGCGATTTCGTGGTGGCCCGCAAGGGCGCCGAGAAGGACACCCTGGACCTCAAGGTGCAGGGCCTGACGCCCTTCGTCGACGGCGCCCGGCTGCTCGCCCTGGCCCACGGCATCGAAGCCGGCAACACCCTGGAACGCCTGCGCCAGCTGGTCGCCCGGGACATCATCGACGCCCAGGACGGCGGCGCCTACGAGGAGGCCTACCACATCATCCAGCTGATCCGCATGCAGCAGCACCAGCAGCAGGCGCGGCAGAACCTGCCCTACTCCAACCGCCTCGACCCGGACACGCTCAACCACCTCGACCGGCGCATCCTGCGCGAATCCTTCCGCCAGGCGCAGCGCCTGCAGAGCAGCCTGGCGCTGAGGTATCAGCTGTGAGGTTTTCCTGGCTGAACCGCCGCGCGCCGAGCCTGGACGATCGCCAGCGCCTGCGCCTCGAGGCCCTGCCGGGCGTGGCCAGCGGCGCGCTGCCGCTGCGCGACCAGCGCTTCGTCGTCCTCGACCTGGAAACCACCGGGCTCAACACCAGCCGCGACCTGGTCCTGGCGATCGGCGCGGTGGTCATCGACGACGGCGCGATCCAGCTCGGCCAGCAGTTCGAGCGCACCCTGCAGCGCGACAACCACCAGGTCAGCGAAAGCGTGCTGATCCACGGGATCGGCCCGGACGCGGTGGCCGCCGGCAGCGACCCGGCCGGCGCGCTGCTGGATTTCCTCGAGTTCCTCGGCGACAGCCCGCTGCTGGCGTTCCACGCGCCGTTCGACCAGCGCATGCTGGCCCGCGCGCTGAAACACAGCCTCGGCCATCGGCTGGCGCATCCGTTCATCGACCTCGCCGAGCTGGCGCCGCTGCTGTTTCCCCAGGCGAACATTCGCCAAGGCGGGCTGGACGACTGGATCGCGTACTTCGGCCTGCAGGTGCAGCAGCGCCACAACGCCAGCGCCGACGCCCTGGCCACCGCGGAACTGGCGCTGATCCTGTTCAGCCACGCGCGGCGCCAGGGCATGGACAGTTTCGTCGCGCTGGAGGAGCGCCTGGCCGGCTGGCGCCGCCGGCAGCGCGCGCAATCCCTCTAATCCGACCGGCATACCCCGGCATTGCGGGCACCAACGACATTTGCGATCATGTGCGAATAATTCTCGTTTTGCGGCCAGCGTGCGCAATGGAGGCTGGTCGTGTCGACCGGGCAATCGCCGAACCACGAGTTGGTCGGACTGCTGTATCGCGGTCATCGCGACTGGCTGCTCGCCTGGTTGCGGCGCAGCCTCAACTGCCCGCAGCGCGCCGAGGACCTCAGCCAGGACACCTTCCTGCGCCTGCTCGCCCGCCAGGATCTGCAAGCGCCGCGCGAGCCGCGCGCGCTGCTGCGCACCATCGCCAAGGGCCTGCTGATCGACCACTTCCGGCGCAGCGCGCTGGAACGCGCCTACCTGGACGAACTCGCCGCCCAACCCGAGGCGCTGCAGCCCAGCGCCGAGGAGCAGTTGCAGATCCTGCAGGCCCTGCGTGAGGTCGAGCGTCTGCTCGCCACGTTGTCGACCCGCGCCCGCGCCGCGTTCCTGCACAGCCGCCTCGACGGCATGAGCCACGCCGAGATCGCCGGGCGCCTTGGCGTCTCGGTGCCACGCGTGCGCCAGTACCTGGCCCAGGGCCTGCGCCAGTGCTACATCGCGCTCTACGGCGAACCGACATGATCGACACCCGCCCGGTCAGCGCGCGCGTCCTCGACGAGGCCATCGCCTGGCAACTGAACCTCGGCGCCGGCGCTGACGACGGCCAGCAGCAGGCATTCGCCCGCTGGCACGCCGCGCATCCGGACAACGCGCGCGCCTGGGCGCAGCTGGGCGGCATCGACCAGCAGTTGCACGGCGCCGCGTCGGGCCCCGCGCGGCGCGCGCTGCAGCGCGCCGAAGGCGAAGTGCGACGACGCCTGCGCCGGCTCGGCGGGACGACCCTAGGCCTGCTGCTGATGGTCGGGCTGACGCTCGGCCTGCTCCAGCAGCAACGCCCGCTGAGCGACTGGCTGGCCGATGAAGTCACCGCCAGCGGCGAACAGCGCGACGTCGAGCTGCCCGACCACACGCGAATCCGCCTGAACAGCCGCAGCGCGCTGGATATCGCCTTCGACGCCCGCGAGCGACGGGTGATCCTGCGCGGCGGCGAGATGCTGGTGGAAACCGCGCACGGCGACCCGCGCCCGTTCATCGTGCAGACCGCCGAGGGCGATCTGCGCGCCCTCGGTACCCGCTTCCTGGTCCGCCGCGAACCCGAAGGCACGCGCCTGATCGTGCTGAAGTCGGCGGTCGCCGCGCACCCGGAACGGGCCGACGAGGAACGCATCATCGGCGAAGGGCAACAGGTGCTGATGCGCGGCGACGGGCTCGGCGCCAGCCAGCCCGCGCCGGTCGCCGCCGACGCCTGGAGCCGCGGCATGCTGGTGGTGGAGGACATGCCGCTGGGCCAGCTGATCGAGCGCCTGGGCGAATACCGGCGCGGTCATCTCGGCCTCGACCCGCGCCTGGCGGACCTGCGCATCACCGGCAGCTTCCCGCTGAACGACAGCGACCTGGCCCTCGCCGCGCTGCCGCCGAGCCTGCCGGTGGGCATCGAACGGCACACCGACTGGTGGGTGACGGTGGTGCCGGCGGCGACCAAGGAGCAGTGACGGGAATGGCGCCGGCGGAAATATTTTCGCCGCGCCCTATCACTTTTCGATTTTGCTTCGGCAAAGGGACATTGAGATTCATTCTTGTCCAGGAGCCATTCCCGAATGTCCGCCTCGAAAACCCTTTTCCGTCCCAGCCTGCTGGTCGCCGCCCTGCTCGCCAGCCAACCCTGGAGTAGCGCGCTGGCCCAGGAAGCCGCCAGCCCCAGCGACGTGCGCGACTACCAGTTGCCGTCCGCGTCCCTGGCCAACACCCTCAACCGCATCGCCGCCGAGGCCGGGCTGACGCTGAGCATCGACCCGGCGCTGGCCGCCGGCCGCACGTCCAATCCGGTGCGCGGTTCGTTCGATGCCCAGGACGCCCTGCGCGAGGCCCTGCGCGGCACCGGCCTGCAACTGCAGCGCAACGCCGCCGGCGTCTACAGCCTCGACGAGGTGCAGCAGAGCGGCGCCATGCTGCTTTCCGAATCCAGCGTCACCGCGAGCGCCGCGGCGCCCGTCGACGGCAGCGCGGCCGCCGGCTACCGCGTCGACGCCGCGAAGAACGTCGGCGCGCTGGGCGGCATGAGCCTGCAGGA
Organism: Pseudomonas sp. UBA6310; assembly: GCF_002438225.1. Lineage (NCBI taxonomy): Bacteria > Pseudomonadati > Pseudomonadota > Gammaproteobacteria > Pseudomonadales > Pseudomonadaceae > Pseudomonas > Pseudomonas sp. UBA6310. Next base: position 62,347 of record NZ_DJTK01000007.1, read on the forward strand.
CACGCCGTATTCGATCAGCGTCGTTTCCAGCGACCAGTTGCGCAACACCCAGACGACCTCCACCGACGACGTCTTCAAGCGCAACCCGTTCACCCAGCTCTACTCGCCGAAGAACGCCGGCTACGCCAGCGCCGTGGCGATCCGTGGCTTCAGCAGCGCCGGCAACCTGAACGTGGCCACCGACGGTCTGCGCTTCAGTACCGATTCCGACAGCAACAACTTCGTCGAGGAGATGGAGCAGATCGAGGTCCTCACCGGCCTCTCCGGCTTCCTCTACGGCCCCGGCAACCCCGGCGGACTGGTCAACTACGTGCTCAAGCGGCCGACGGCCGAGCGCTACAACAGCGTCACCCTGGGCAACGCCGGCGGCGAGAACTACTACCTGCACGGCGACTTCGGCGGCCCGATCGACACCGAAGGCCGGTTCGCCTATCGCCTCAATGTGCTGACCCAGGATGGCGAAACCGCCATCGACCTGCAGAAGCGCCGCCGCGAGATGGTCAGCCTGGCGCTGGACTGGAACCTCAGCGACGACCTGCAGATCCAGTTCGACGCCTCGCACAAGAAGAGCGAGACGCGCGGCCTGAGCAGCTACTGGTTCGTCCAGGACGGCGCTCGCCGCCCGGATGCGGACGACCTGGACAACGACCGGCTCTACAGCCAGAAGTGGGCGTTCTCGGACTCGGAAAGCGACCGCGTCGGCAGCCGCTTCAACTGGCGCCTGAACGATGTCTTCAGCCTGCGCGGCGCGCTCGCCTACACCGAGTACACCCAGGAATACACCTACACCGGCCCGACCATTTACAGCACCTCGCCACCGGTATCGGCACCGGGCAACTACACCCAGCCGCTGTATGCCTACGCCCCGGTGGACAACGCCGAGACCTCCGGCTACCTGTTCCTCGACTCGGCGTTCGCCACCGGCGCCATCGGGCACAAGGTGACGTTCGGCTACCAGGGCAACATGCGCCGCGTGAAGCAGCACATCGACCACGCGTACCCGCCCTATCCGCAGTTCTCGGTGGTCGGCGACATCCCGCTCGACGAAACCCCGCAGGTCGACAAGCCGTCCTACAGCATCGGCAACAGCGACAAGCACCTCTACAGCACCAACGAAACCCGGAACCTGCTGATCGGCGACGTCATCACCTTCAACGACCAGTGGTCGACGATCGTCGGTTTCACCCACAGCAAGATCGACACCTTCACCAACGACTTCGTCTACGGCAGCGGGGTGAGCACCTACGCCAAGACCAAGACCTCGCCGAACTACTCCCTGATCTTCAAACCGCTGCCCTGGCTGACCACCTATGCGACCTACATCGAAGGCCTGGAAGCCGGTGGCGCCACGACCCTCAACGGCCGCTCCATCGCCCTGCCGCCGGAAGTCAGCGAGCAGTACGAAATCGGCGCCAAGGCCACCTGGGGCGATACGCTGTTCACCGTGGCGCTGTTCAACATCGACAAGCCCAACTACATCACCAACTTCGTCTACACGCCCAACGGCCGCCAGGAAAACACCGGGCTGGAATTCGGCGTGACCGGCAGGGTGACCTCCAACCTCACCCTGGTCGGCGGCCTCACCCTGCTCGACCCGCAGGTGAAGAAGTCCAACGTGGCGGCGAACGACGGCAACAAGCCGACCAACGTGGCCTCGCAACTGGCCAAGGTCTACGCCGAGTACGACCTCGACGCCCTGCCCGGCTTCGCCTTCACCGGCGGCGCCTACTACACCGGCAAGCAGTACAGCGACGAGGCCAACAACTACAGCCTGCCGTCCTTCACCACCTTCGACTTCGGCGCGCGCTACAGCATGCCGGTGGCGGACAACAAGCTGACCCTGCGCACCAACGTCAGCAACCTGGCGGACAAGTCCTACTGGCTGAACAGCTACTACCTGGGCGATCCGCGCACCCTGACCTTCTCGGCGGAAATGGAGTTCTGAACCGCCGCCACCCCGTTTCGCGCGCGAGCCGCTCCGGGAGCCGGCTCCGGCGTTTTCCACGGAACCCCCGATGCACGCCAAGACAATCCGCCGCTGGTCCTTCGTCCACACCTGGAGCAGCCTGATCTGCACGCTGTTCCTGCTGATGCTGGCGCTGACCGGTCTGCCGCTGATCTTCCATCACGAGATCGACCACCTGCTCGGCGATGCGCCCACGCTGCGCGAGCTGCCGGCGGATACGCCGCACCTGGACCTGCAGCGACTGGTACAGGCCGCCGAGGCGCACCGGCCCGGCGAGGTGGTGCAGTACCTCGCCTGGGAAGACGACGAGCCCGACGCGGTGATGGCGATCAGCGCGGCCACGGCCGGCAGCGATCCGAACGATTCGCACACCTTCCTGCTCGATGCGCGCACCGGAGAGGCCCTGGAAATGCCTTCGGCGAATGGCGGCCTGATGCTGTTCATCCTGCGCCTGCACGTCGACCTGTTCGCCGGGCTGCCGGGCAAGCTGCTGCTGGCGTCCATGGGGCTGCTGTTCATCGTCGCCCTCATCTCCGGCGTCGTGCTCTACGCGCCCTTCATGCGCCGCCAGCGGTTCGCCCAGGTACGCCGAGACCGCTCCACCCGGCTGCGCTGGCTGGACCTGCACAACCTGATCGGCATCGTCACCCTGGTCTGGGCGCTGGCGGTCGGCGTCACCGGGGTGATCAGCGCCTGCGCCGACCTGCTGATCGCCGCCTGGCGGCAGGATGCGCTGACCGCGATGCTGGCGCCCTACCGCAACGCTCCGCCGCTCGACGACCGCGCGCCGGCCAGCCGGCTGCTGGAGATCGCCCGCACGGCGGCGCCCGACAGCCAGCCGGACTTCATCGCCTTCCCCGGCACACGGTTCTCCAGCGAGCACCACTACACGGTGTTCATGAACGGCAACACGCCGCTGACCTCGCACCTGTTCACCCCGGTGCTGATCGATGCGAAGACCCTCGGCGTCACCGCGGTGGTCGCGCGGCCCTGGTACATGGACGCGCTGGGCATGTCGCAGCCGCTGCATTTCGGCGACTACGGCGGCATGCCGATGAAGGTGCTGTGGGCCGTGCTGGACGTGCTGACGATCATCGTCCTCGGCAGCGGCCTGTACCTCTGGTGGGTGCGCCGCCGCGTGCCCATGGGTAGCCCGCGAACGGCCGGGGCGGACGCATGAAGCGCCTGCGTCGCTCGACCTTCGCCCTGCCCGTGCTGGTCGGCCTGGGCAGCGCCATCGGCCTGTTCTGCGCACTGCTCGGCGACGGTGTGTGGGACGGGGTGGCCTGGCTCGGCCTCGGCGTTCCGGCGCTGCTCGGGAGCTGGCCGTTGCTGCGCCGCGGATAAAACAAGGGCGCCCCGTTTAAACGGGGCGCCCGGCTCTGGCACAGACGTCAGTGATCGATGGCCGCGCCGGCACCGCGCGGAACGCGAATATCCTCGATCAGGTGCTGGATGTCCTCCGGCGGTGGTGCGGTCATGCGCGATACCGCGAGCGCGACGATGAAGTTGAAGATCATCCCCAGCGTACCGATGCCCTCCGGCGATATGCCGAACCACCAATCCGCGGCGGTTGCCGTGGGATTGATGAACTTGTAGTAGACGATGTAGCTGAAGGTGAACGCCAGGCCCACCACCATGCCGGCGATCGCACCTTCCTTGTTCATCCGCTTGGAGAAAATGCCCATGACGATGGCCGGGAAGAAGGACGCGGCGGCAAGGCCGAAGGCGAAGGCCACCACCTGGGCGACGAACGCCGGCGGGTAGATACCGAACAGGCCGGCAATCACCACCGCGACACCCGCGGCGATCCGTGCCGCGAGCAGTTCCTTCTTCTCGCTGATGCCCGGCACCAGGTTGCTTTTGAGCAGGTCATGGGAAATCGACGTCGAGATCACCAGCAGCAGCCCCGCCGCCGTGGACAGCGCCGCCGCCAGCCCCCCGGCGGCGATCAGCGCGATGACCCAGCCCGGGAGTCCGGCGATCTCCGGGTTGGCCAACACCATGATGTCGTTGTCCACGTAAAGCTCGTTGGCCGCCGCCGTACCCTGATTGGACAACACGCGCTGGCCCACCTCGCCGCGCTCGGCGGTGAAGGTCGGCTTGCCGGCGAAGGCCGCGCCGGGCCCGTACTGGATGACGCCGTCATCGTTCTTGTCCATCCAGGCAATCAGGCCGGCGCTTTCCCAGGTCTTGAACCAGCCGGGCACCTGCTCGTAGCTAACGTTGGGGACACTGGTGAGAAGGTTGGTGCGGGCAAACGCGGCAACCGCCGGGGCCGTGGTGTAGAGCACCGCGATGAAGAGCAGCGCGTAACCGGCCGACTTGCGCGCATCCTTCACCGTCGGGGTGGTGAAGAAACGCACGATCACGTGGGGCAGGCCAGCGGTACCGACCATTAGCGCCATGGTGATGAAGAACACATCGGTGGTTGACTTGGTGCCGTTGGTATAGGCCGCGAATCCCAGCTCCGCGCCCAGCCCGTTGAGACGTTCCAGCACACTCTGCCCGGTGCCGAGGACTTCGCTGCCGAAGCCCAACTGAGGGATCGGATTACCGGTGATCATCATCGAGATGAAGATCGCCGGGACCATGTAGGCGAAGATCATTACGCAGTACTGCGCCACCTGGGTGTAGGTGATGCCCTTCATCCCGCCGAGCACGGAGTAGAAGAACACGATGGCCATGCCGATCATCACGCCGGTGTTGATGTCCACCTCGAGGTAGCGCGAGAAGACGATGCCCACGCCACGCATCTGCCCGGCCACGTAGGTGAAGGAAATGAAGATCACGCAGATCACCGCCACCACCCGCGCGGTCTGCGAGTAGTAACGCGTACCGATGAATTCGGGCACGGTGAACTTGCCGAACTTGCGCAGGTACGGCGCCAGGCACATTGCCAGCAGCACGTAACCGCCGGTCCAGCCCATCAGGTAGACCGAGCCGTCGTATCCGGCGAAGGCGATGATCCCGGCCATGGAGATGAAGGATGCCGCCGACATCCAGTCGGCGCCGGTGGCCATGCCATTGAGTATCGGATGCACGCCCTTGCTGGCAACGTAGTACTCGCTGGTGGAAGCCGCGCGGGTGTAGAGCGCGATGCCGATGTACAGCGCGAAGGTGGCGCCGACGATCAGGTAGATCAGGGTCTGGGTATCCATGCGTAGGCCCTCACTCTTCGTGGACGTCGTACTTGCGATCGAGCTGATTCATCTTCCACACGTAGAAGAAGATCTCGATCACGAACACGTAGATGGAACCCTGCTGGGCGAACCAGAACCCGAGCGGGAAACCGAAGAAGGAAAAGGCGTTGAGCGCATCGACCATGAGCACGCCGAAAAGGAAGGAGACGACGAACCAGATGACCAGCAGGATGAGCATCCAGCGGAGGTTTTCTTTCCAGTAGGCGCGTGCGGCTTCTTGCTTGCTGAAAGACATGTCGGATCTCCTGTTATTGTTTTTGTTATCGCTTCAGGAACCTAGCAGCCACGCGGGCGCCCGCCGTTCGACGTTGGTCGAACGCCAATTTCCACGCTCAGAGCTTCATGCGTCTAGTCCGGGGCTTGCAGGCGCACCGCCCGCCCGTTCCGGCGTGCGAATGGAAACATCCACTAACACTACGGCCGCGAAAAGGCGCGCAGGACGCCGTCCGCAGGCGTATCCGGGAGCCTGGGGCGCACGCCTCAGCCAGATCAGCTACGGACGACCAGCGGCACCGCCAGCAGTGTCAGACCGATGCCGGCCAGGAGCAGGTCGCTGTCGACGAAATAGGGGAAGACCATCAGCGCGATGCCGCAGACCAGCGGCACCGCCTTGCCCTGCTTCTTGCCGTAGACGAAATAGGCCAGGCCAAAGGCGCTGAACAGCATCCCCCAGAGCAGCGAAGCAGTGTCCATCAGCGCACCCTGAGCCAGCCCCAGCCGGCCGCCGCGCCCAGCACCATGCCGAGCCAGGCGACCGGCAGCGGATCGCCGGAAATCAGGTAGCCGGCGACGCCGGCGATGGCGAAACCGACCAGGCCGGAACGCAGGAGAAAGCGCTGTCGGGAAAGCCGTTTCCGGCGCGCCTCGCCCTCATCCTGCGAGGGCGCCGCAGGCCGTGCGGAAAGGTGCTTGTGCTGCTCGTTGCGTTCGCTCATGCAAAACCCGTGGTGGCCACCGGGCGGCTGTCCCGGCGCGACGACGCTAACCGCATCGCCACGGGGCTGTCCACCGGGCAGGCAGGGTTTCACAGGTTGAACGCGGGGGCGCGCAAGGTGCCAGGGTTGGCGCGCACGGAGGCCGGCGAGCGGCGCTCGCCGTCAGGCGGAAGAAGGCAGACGATCGGATGCGCGCATCAGGCGTCGTTACGTTCTTTCCATTTCGGGTTCACGTACAGACCGCCGAGGAAAAAGGCGACCAGACCGGCCCACAGCAAGATGTCTAGCAGCATGAGGAATGTCCTGTCCTGACTGGCTCTCAAGGGTTATGACGCCGGCGAAACGAAATGGTGCCGCTTCGCTTCGTCGCCTCCCGTCGGCTCAGCTCAGCTGGAAACGCCCGGTGTTGCGCCGCAGCCCCTCGCTGCCACGCTGCATCTGCTCCGCCGCGCCGCTGACCGACTGCGCGCCGCTCAGCAACTGGCTTGCCGCCTGGTCGATCTGCTGGATGTTGCCGCTCACCTCGTCCGCCGTGGCGGCCTGCTGCTCGGCGGCGGTGGCGATCTGCGCGAGGCGGTCGCTGACGCGCTGCACGGACTCGGCGATGTGCTCCAGATCGCCGCCCATCGCCAGCACGCTGCCGACGTCGCCCTCGGCCTGGCGGTTGGCTTCCTCCATCAGCGCCACCGCCTGGCCGACCACGCTCTGCAGGTCGCCGACGGTCTGGCCGATTTCCTTGGTCGACTCCTGGGTACGCTGCGACAGGCTGCGCACTTCGTCGGCGACCACCGCGAAGCCGCGGCCCTGCTCGCCGGCGCGGGCCGCCTCGATGGCCGCGTTGAGCGCCAGCAGGTTGGTCTGCTCGGCGATGCCCTTGATCACGTCGACGATGCGGTTGATTTGCTGCGCCTGCTCGCGCAGTTGCCCAAGGGTGACCGAGGCCTCGCCCAGGCGCTCGCCGAGCTGATGCATGCTGGCGCCGGTCCGCGTGCTGCGCTGGCGGCTCTGCATGGCGACCTCGCGGGTCTGCACGGCGTCCACCGCCGCTTCCTCGCAACTCTGCGCGACGCTCTGCGCGGTGGCGGCAAGTTGCGTCGCGGCGGTGGCGATCTGGCTCAGCTGGACCTGCTGCTGCTCAACTTCGCCCAGGGAATCCTGCGCCTGGGCATACAGCTGGTGCACCGTGTCGCCGAGCTGGTGGCTCTCGTCGTCGACGCCCTTCAGGCTGTCGCGCAACTGCAGGACGGCGGCGTTGAGGGCCACCGCGATCTGCGCCAGGTCATCCTCGCCATGCACCGCGACGCGCACGCGCAGGTCGCCGTCGCGCAGCCCCTGGGCCGCCTCGGTGATGCTCGCCGTGCTGCGACGGATCGAGGCGTTCAGGCACAGCAGCACGTAGAGCGCGATCAGCGCCAGCACGGCGAAGGCGCCGATCACCTGCAGCAGGCTGTGCAACGCGTCCTCCCGGTAGCTCGCCATGCGCGCCTCGAACACGCCGTAGAGCGCCTGCTGCAGACCGAGCAACTGGTCGCGCAGGGTGTCGCTGGCGGCGGCGAACGGGGCCGGGGCGATGGCGATCGGGTTGCTCTCGAAGACCTCACGATCGATTCGCTGGGTATAGGCGTCCAGGCCCTGCAGCGCCGTGTCGTAGGGCTGGCGCAGGTCGGCCATCACCCAGGGCGCATCCTGGGCGAGGGTGGCGGCGGTCTTCTGCAGGCTGGCGCGGGAATCGTCCAGCGCGCGGCGCAGGTCGCGGATCACCACCCGGCTCTGCAGGGTGAAATGCTGCGAGACGACCGCGCCGTGGCCCTGTGCGAAGAAACTGCCGAGGCGCTCCAGCGCACGCGGCAGGCTGGCGGTGAGCTGGTCCATCATCAGGTAGGTGTCGAGCCACGGGTCGAGGATCAGGCCGCTGTCGGTGGCGACCTGGTCACGCAGGCGTTGCAGTTGCAGGAGGAATTTCTGATAGCGCTCGAGCCCGTCGGGCAGGGCCATCTTGCCCAGCCGGTCGACCGCCAGCTCGCTACGCAAGGCCTGCAGCGCCTGCAGATGCTGGTCGGTCTGCGCGGTGAAACCTTCCTGGGCGATGCGGCGGGCGGCCTCCTGCAGGGCGCGGTCGAGTTCGCCGGCCTGCTGCTCGAACCCCGCTTTGGCCGGCTCCTCGGTGCCTTTCCAGCGGGCGAACAGGTTGCGCTGCTCGACCATCGCCTGCTGCACCGCGTCCAGCGCCTGCATCGCGCGCATGCCGCCGCGTTCCTTCGCCACCACGTCCAGCTTGGCGGTGAAATCGCTGACGATCACCCAGGCGGCGAAGCACAGGGGCAACACGAAAAGCAGGAACAGCAGCTGAAACTTGCGCGCGAAACTGAAACGTTCCAGAACGCGCATCCCCGGTACCAGTAAAGCGCCCATCAGCACACCTCGACAACGATCACGCCAGTCTTCTGGCGCCATGATGTCGTAATGCTAGCAAGTTGCAGGCCGCCTGGCTGCGCAGTTGGTCGTGAGGCTCAGCATTCCGGCTTGCGGGTGGTGAAGCGCCGCGCCGGGTCCACCGCCGCGCCCAGCTCGCGCAGGGTCTTGGCGCCCAGCAGCAGCGGATAGATGAAGTTGCTGCGGTCCGCCAGGTTGACTTCGACGGTCTCCTTGACGGTGCCCAGGCACAGTTCGAGATCGATCACCGGACGCTTGCTGACCTCGACTCCGGCGTCTTCCTCCTCGTCGGCGGATTGCTCGCCTGCACGGTTCTTGATCTTGCCGATGCGCGCCAGCCTGTGTTCGTAGAGCGTGTCGTCGGCACCCTTGCTGGCCAGGCGGAAACGCACCCAGTCCTCGCCATCGCGCTCGAAGCGCTCGATGTCCTTGGCCGACAGCGAGGCGTTCAGCGCACCGGTATCGAGCTTGGCGCGCAGGGTCTTGCCCAGTTCCGGCAAGCGCACGTACTCGTTGCGCCCATAGAGGGTCGGTTGCTCTTGCTCATCGGCGACGGCGGGCAGCACGGCGCTCAGGGCCAGCAGGGCGAGAATGGCTTTCACGCAGGTTCTCCAAAGGGCGCGGATAGTCTAAGACGGCGGCTGGCGGACGGGGTTCAGCGCAGCGGGCGCACAGGGTACGCCGCTCGTGGCGCTACGCGGAAGGGTGGCGTCTCAGAAGCCGCAAGTGGCGCCCCCCGACCACAGTTCGTCGAGGTCGCGGAAACCCCACTGCGCCGGGGATTCGCGGCCGACGATCTTGTCGCGGCCGACCAGCTTGGCCAGGTCGACGACCTCGCGCGCCAGGTGCGTGTTGGTCCTGGCGTTGAAGAACACCCGCACCCGCGGAGACAGCAGGGACTTCTCGTTCTGTTCGATGACCACGCCCAGGCGGCCGCTGTCCAGGCGCACCAGCGAACCGACCGGATAGATGCCGACCGATTTGACGAACGCCTGAAACACCGTTTCGTCGAAATGCCGGTGACACCACTCGGCCATCTTGCGGATCGACTCGGCCGGGTCCCAGCCGCGCTTGTACGGGCGGTTGGAGGTGATCGCGTCGTACACGTCGCAGACCGCGGCCATCCGCGCGAAAAGGCTGATCTGATCGCCGGCCAGACGGTGCGGATAGCCGGTTCCGTCGATCTTCTCGTGGTGGTGCAGGCAGACGTCGATCACCAGCGCGCTGACCTGCTTGCACTCCAGCAGGATGTCGGTGCCGGCCTGTGGATGGTCGCAAACGCGGCGGAATTCCTCGTCGGTGAGCTTGCCGGGCTTGTTCAGCACTTCGCTGGGGATCGCCATCTTGCCGATGTCGTGCAGCAGTCCGGCGACACCGGCCTCCTGGATATGCGCATCGCTCAGCTCAAGCTGGCGCGCCAGCGCGATCATCAGCGCGCACACCGCCACCGAGTGCATGTAGGTGTATTCGTCGGCGCTCTTCAGGCGCGCCAGGCTGATGAGCGCGTGCGGATGGCGCATCACCGAGGCGGTGATGTCCCGGACCAGCTGGCCGACCTGCTCGACGTTCACCGCTTGGCCCATCCGCGCGTCCTGGAACATCTCCATCACCGCCCGCCGCGAGTGCGAGCAGAGCTTCTGCGCGCGGGCGACTTCCTCCTCGAGGCTGGCGCGCGGCGGAGGCACCGTCGGCGTCGTCACTGCGGCCAGCAAGCGCGCATCGGTCTGTGCCTTGACCTCGTCGACGGTCTCCCCACCCGGCACGTCCAGCCCTTTGGCCGTGTCGATCCACAGCTCGCCGATGCCGCTGTCGCGGATGCGTTGCAGATCCTTAGGGTTCTCGAGGAGAAACCGGCTCTTCCAGAAGGGGTGCTCCATCCATGAGCCGGAAAATTCGTGAATGAACATGCCGATACGCAGTTCGGTCAAAGCGATACGTTTAAGCACGCTGGCACCCGATGAGAATGACCGTATGGTCGCGCCGCCATGATGGCCCAAAGGCATCGCTGCATAAAAGCCCTGTAACGCCATTGGCTTGGGACGAGCGCCGGCGCTGGGTATGATTCCCCGACCGCACATAGCCACGGAGAAGAGGCCGATGAGAGCCCCGCTGACCGGCGTCGTCACCACCCTTCTGCTGCTGTTCAACACCCTCGTCCTGATCGGCCCGCTGCTGCTGATCGCCCTGTTCAAACGGATCGCGCCGAACCAGGCGCTGCGTGATCGCTGCTCGCGCGGGGTGATGTGGGTCGCCGAGACCTGGGCCGAAATCGACAAGGCGATCTTCGCCCTGTGCACGCCGACGCACTGGGACATCCGCGGCGGCGGCGAGCTGCGCATGGACACTTCCTACCTGGTCATCAGCAATCACCAGTCCTGGGTCGACATCCCGGCGCTGGTGCAGGCCTTCAACCGCAAGACGCCCTACTTCAAGTTCTTCCTGAAGAAGGAGCTGATCTGGGTGCCCTTCCTCGGCCTTGCGTTCTGGGCGCTGGACTACCCGTTCATGAAGCGCTACTCGAAGGCCTTCCTGGAGAAGAACCCGCACCTGCGCGGCCAGGACCTGGCCATCACCCGCGCCGCCTGCGAGCGCTTCAAGCGCCTGCCGGTGACCGTGGTCAACTACCTCGAAGGCACGCGCTTCACGCCGGCCAAGCGCGCGGCACAAGGCTCGCCCTACCGTCACCTGCTCAAGCCCAAGGCCGGCGGCGTGGCCTTCGTCCTCGCCGCGCTGGGCGAGCAGCTGGATGCCATCCTCGACGTCACCCTGGTCTACCCGCAGACGCCCACGCCAGGCTTCTGGGACCTGCTCTGCGGGCGGGTGCCGCGGGTGATCGTGGACATCCGCACGCTACCGCTGGACCCCGCGCTGTGGCGCGGCGACTACGAGAACGACCCCGACTTCCGCCGGCAGGTGCAGGAATGGGTGAGCGGGTTGTGGGCGGAGAAGGATGAACGGATCGAGCGGCTGAAGGCGGAGGCTGAGCCGTCAGGCCGTAGGTTGGGTTGAGCGCAGCGATACCCAAGTCATGCCGCGAGGCGATGGGTGTCGCTTCGCTCGACCCATCCTACGGTGCTGCACAGCTGCAAAAAGTCCAAACCTCCTCAACCCGGCTGCATCAACTCCACCGCCTCGCGATCGGCCGCGCGCCGCTCGGCGCCGTCCATCTGCGCGCAATCGAGCATCACCAGTTCCACGTGCCCCGCACGCTGGTCGGTACGCAGGTCGATCTGGCAGAAGCCGTGCTTCTGGTAGAACGCCACTGCCTCGCTGTTGCGCTCGTAGACCGACAACTCCAGCCCGTCGGTCATGCTGCGCGCCTTCTCCAGCAGCGCCGAGCCGATGCCCTGGCCATGTTCGGAAGGGCTGACGAACAGCGCGGCTAGGATGTGTTCCTGCAAGGCGAAGAACCCGAGCGGCCGGCCGTCACGCTCGTAGAGCCAGACGTCCGCGCTGGGGAGATAGTGGTCGCGCATGTCCTCGAATTTGCCTTCCCAGAAGGAGGGTTCGATGAAGTCGTGCGCCTGTTGCGTGGCTTCGAGCCAGATGTCGAGCAGGGCCGGCAGATCGGCCGGGGTCGCTTTCCTGATCATCCTGAAAGTCTCCATTTGTCGATCGATACGGGGTACCGCGCCCTCCGGGCAGACATGTGTTCCTTTGTTCCTTCCCGAGCGCCGTTTGCCCGGCGCTCACGGCTTTGAGCGTCGGACCCCGCCCGGTGTTCCCCCGCATCGCCTGTCGGCCACGCTGGCGCAACTCATCGAACGCCTCTATCGCCGCATCGGTCCTAACGATTAGACGGGGTGCGACAATCTGCCCTAGTCTCGTTTCCATAACGACACCGAGCCTTGCCTATGAACGCCCCGAGACGTTCAACGGTGCGCCGCCTGCCCGCGCCCGTTGCCGCCGCCAGCCAGCGTTACCGGTTCCATGGCCTGGACGACCAGGCCGAAAGCCCTGCCGAACTGGCCGAGGAAATTGCCCTGGCGATTTCCTACAACGGCCTGAACCAGGCGGTGATGCTGGTCTCCCCCGCCGACTTGGAGGACTTCGTGGTCGGCTTCAGCCTCGCCGCCGGCATCGTCGCCTCGCCCGACGAGCTCTACGACATCGTCATTTCCGGCGACGGCGACGCCCGTCAGGCGCAGGTGCAGATCGCCAGCCGCGCCTTCTGGCAACTCAAGCGGCAACGCCGCAACGTCGCCGGCAGCAGCGGCTGCGGGCTGTGTGGCGTCGAGGCGCTGGAACAGGCGCTGCCTGACCTGCCGGTACTGACGCCGACCCCGCTGCCGCCGGCACAGTGGCTGGACGGCCTGCGCCAGCGCATCGGCGAATTCCAGCCGCTGGGCCAGCACTGCGGCGCGGTGCATGCGGCGCTGTTCATGGATGCCCGTGGCGAACTGCTGCTGGGTCGCGAGGACATCGGTCGGCACAACGCCCTGGACAAGCTGATCGGCGCACTGCAACGCCAGGCCATCGCCACGACGGGCGGGGTAGCCGTGGTCACCAGCCGCTGCAGCCTGGAACTGATCCACAAGGCGCTGCGCGCCGGCCTGCACAGCCTGGTCAGTTTCTCCTCGCCCACCGGCCTCGCCGTGCAGTGGGCGCGGCGGCACAACCTTAACCTCATCCATCTGCCCCAACACAGCGCGCCACGGGTCTACAGCCCGGCGCCCAGCGAAGACGAATCGCCGACATGAGCCTGCAAAAGATCGATCCGCAGTACCGCCCCTACAAAGGCCCGGCCGCCGGCTGGGGTGCGCTGGCCAGCGTCACGCGCTTCTGGCTGGACAGCAAACAGCCGTTCAAGAACCTCCGCGCGCTGCTCAAGACCAACCAGAACGGCGGTTTCGACTGCCCGGGCTGCGCCTGGGGCGACTCGCCGGAGAACGGCATGGTCAAGTTCTGCGAGAACGG